>USQY01000031.1 GCA_900557045.1 uncultured Clostridium sp. | reverse complement strand
TTCTATATATTTTTTTCTTAACTAATATTTTTTCTAATTTCTCATCATATTTTTCTAAAATTATAATAATTTTGATTTTTGGAATATTTTCTTGAATTTTTTCTAATAATTCTTCTATATTTAACTTTCCTGGTATTATTTGACTTAATATTAAAAAATCAATATTTTTATTAATTTCTAATATTTCAAAAATCCCTTCTTGATACTGTATATCATTATTTACTATATTAATATTTTCTATTTTTTTTAATTCATTATTTAGCATTGGATTTCCAATTGCAGTTAAAATATTTTTAATTTTTTTCACCTCCATTTATTATTTTTTTTTCAAAATCTGCTGCTTCTATTTTGGTTAATAAATGATTATCTCCTGCTAACATAAGACATTCACCTCTTTTTAATGATTTTATTTCTATTTTTTCTCTTTCTGAAATATTAGAATATTTTTCTAATATTTTAATATTTTCTTCTTCCATTGAAAAAAAATTTTTAATACTTGAATTATTTAAAATACTTTTTCCATATATTCCATTTTCTAAACTAAATAAATCAGAGATGTCTTGTGTTATTGCCACTGCACTTCCTCCATATTTTCTAATAGTTTTAAATATTTTATAAATGAAAGATGCAACTTCTTTATTTGATGTTATTCCTATTAATCTCCATATTTCATCTAAATAAATAGCTTTTTTTATTTTTCTATTTTTTTTTATCTTATCCCAAAATAATTCAGTAAATACATACATACCATATTTTAAATTATCCTCTCCCAATTCATATACATCTGCTAATATTAATTTATTATTTAATTCAATATTTGTATAATTATTAAAGAATTTTAATGAACCTTTTATAAAGGGCAATAATTTTATATTAAATTTTTGTGTTTTATCATCTTTTTCTAAAACATTATAAAAATCTTCTAAGATAGGCATATCTTGTGATTCCTTGAATATTGGTTTAATATTTATTTTTTTATTATCATTTTTATACAAACTTTTATCATCAAAATTTATATTTTTTTGATTATATAATTCGATTATTTTTTCTTCTAATATTCCTTTTTCTTCTTCATTTATTTCTCCAAAAATAAGATTAAAAAATCCAATTAATTTCGATATTTTTGTAGCTAAATAACCGTTTTCTGTATCTTCTAAACTATCTTCCCTTATATCAAAAACATTTATATATGTTCCGGAATTAGGGCCAATTTTCAATATTGTACCATTTAAATTTTCGCACATTTTTAAATATTCCCTTTCTGGATCTATTATATATTGTTCTATTCCTAATAATCTATATCTTAATATTAATAATTTTGTATAAAATGATTTTCCTGCTCCACTTGTTCCAAATATTGATATATTTGCATTTTTATAGTTTTCATTATTATACCTATCTATAAAAACCAATGAATTATTATATATATTTGTACCTACTAATATTCCATTTTCATCAAAAAGTGATGATGATATAAAAGGATATGTACCTGTTAAACCACTTGTTAAAACATTTCTGTTAGCTATTTTTTTTATTACTTTATTATTTTCCATTAGTGGAAAACATGACATAAAACCTAATTCTTCTCTAAAATATGCCCTTTTAACCTGCATATTCTTACTTTCTAATAATCCTTCTATTTTATTTAATACATATTCTAATTGCTTTTTTTCTCTAGAAAATGCCGTTATATATATATTTAAAAAATATAAATCTTCATTATTCACTTGAATTTCTTTTCTTATATATTTTGCATCATTATATGTAAATGATGCTATATCAATATCTTGTCTGTTTTCGCCAAAAATCTTTAAATCACTTCCGATATTTCCTATATGATAAGTTAAATCCCTAATGGTTTTAAAATTATCTTGCTTTTCATAATATAAAGATATATTTATATTATCATTCAAATCAATAATATTTTTTAATAATAAATCATAATTTTCTCTGCTATAATTTGTAATAATTAATGTAGAATAATATATTCCATCAACTTCTGCATATTTAGGATTAGAAAAATTTATATAAGATGGTGCCAAATAATCTTTGTCTGTATATATTCCATCTAAAAAACTGCATTCTTTTTTTACATTTTTTATTATCATCCCTCCTAATTTAAGGTGTTTCTTGGATAGAAAAATGAAAACAAAATATTTTTACATATATTCTTATTGTCTATATTAATAACTAAATTTCCACACCTTGATAATGTGTCTTTTATTTTTAAAAAATTTTCATTTAATTCATCAAAAATTGCATTTTCTATATTTTTAATGTTTTCTATATTATTTGTTTCTATTAATTTTTTTTCTTTTTTAATAATAATATAATAATTTTTTGTTGCTGATTTTCTTTTTAAATTTATTTCCTCTAAAAAATCAATATATTCTTTGGATATATTTTTTATATTATTATTTTCTTTTTCTGTGAAATTTTTAACACTAGAAATGTGTTTAGATAAATCTTCCTTATTACTTTGAATTAAAATTTGTAAATCAAAATTGCATGTTTTCAAAAAAATTTTATAAGAATTTAATATAGCTTCCTTTTCAAGTTCTGACTTTAAATTAAAATTAATTGGAATTATTTTTATTATCTTAATGTATCTTCCCGATTTTAATTTTACTATTCCATTATCAAATATTTTTTCTATTGGTAACCAATCTTGAACAGAACTTTCTTTTCTGCTTTTTAAAACTTTATTCACCTCTCTTTCTTTGTTTTCATTTTTCATATCATATTTTTACAACATTTTTTTGTATATGTCAAGAATTTTCGTACGTGTTTTTTCGACATTCTTCGACATTATGTTATCTATTGTATATTTTTTATTATTTTTTCCTATTTTTGTTTTTATTAAATTAATCCACTTTTATTATTATAAAAATTATAATAATAAAAGTGAATAAAAAATTTTTTTCAGTAAATAATAATTTTATAAAGTTAATATTAGTTTAACCAAGAATAATATTGGTCAAAAGATTTTTATTATTCGGTCAAAGTGAATTATTAGCTTAAAATATTTTAGGTTAATATTTTGCAGAGATGAAGAGTATATTATTTGTATGTAAGCTATATAAAATAATAACTTATATGGTTAAATTATAAGTAATATATTTGAGTTACGATTATTCTTATATATCCTAGTGGTTATTAATAGTCCCACGCAGGATGAATATAGCTATTAATTATGTATTTGTAGTCAAGCAACTGATTAATACATGTGGTGTATAGCTTATTTATATAGCAATATATATTAGGTTAAAAATTATGTGTATTGGTTTTAGCTGAAGATTAATATTAGCTTTATGATAATTGCATGGTATAATAGTTTTAAAACTATTATACCATGCAATTAAATAATTTAAAAATTATATATCAAGATTTTTAACATATTTAGCATTTGTTTCTATAAATTCTCTTCTTGGACCAATTTCATCTCCCATTAAAATTGTAAATATTTCATCTGCTTTTATTGCATCTTCTAATTTAACTTGCACTAAAATTCTAGTTTCAGGGTTCATTGTTGTTTCCCATAATTGTTCTGGGTTCATTTCTCCAAGACCTTTATATCTTTGTATATTTACCCCATCTTTTCCTATTTCTGCTAATTTTTGTGTCATTTCTTCATCTGAATAACAATATACATCATGCATTCCTCTTTTTGATAATTTATAAAGAGGTGGTTGTGCCAAATATACATTACCATTTTCTACTAATGGTCTCATATATCTAAAGAAAAATGTTAATAATAATGTTCTAATATGTGCACCATCAACATCAGCATCAGCCATAATAATAACTTTTCCATATCTTATTTTTGATATATCAAAATCATTACCAATTCCAGCCCCCACTGCAAGTATAACTGGTTGTAATTTATCATTATTATATATTTTATCTGCTCTTGATTTTTCAACATTCAGCATTTTTCCCCATAAAGGTAATATAGCCTGAAATTTCCTATCTCTTCCTTGTTTAGCACTTCCTCCAGCAGAGTCTCCCTCAACTATATAAACTTCGCATTCTTCAGGGATTTTACTACTACAATCTGCTAATTTGCCTGGTAGTGTTGTTGATTCCAATGCATTTTTTCTTCTTACTAACTCCCTTGCTTTTCTTGCGGCTTCTCTTGCACGTGAAGCACTTATACATTTTTCTAATATAGCTTTTGCCACAGATGGATTTTCTTCTAAGAAATTAGCTAATGCTTCATTTACTAAGCTTTGAACAATTCCTGTAACATTACTATTTCCTAATTTTGTTTTAGTTTGTCCTTCGAATTGAGGTTCTCTAACTTTTACAGAAATAACCGCAGTAATCCCTTCTCTTATATCATCACCTTGCAAATTTCCATCCTTTTCTTTTAAAATATTATGTGATTTAGCATAATCATTAAAAGTTTTAGTTAAAGCTCTTTTAAATCCCTCCAAATGAGTACCACCTTCAATTGTATTAATATTATTAACAAATGAATATATATTTTCTGAATATGAAGTTGTATATTGAAATGCTATTTCAACAGGTACTTCACCATCTTTTTCAATATATACTGGTGTTTGATTTATTTTTTCTTTATTTTTATTTAAATATTCAACAAAAGAATTTAATCCACCCTCAAAACAAAACTCTGCTTTTTTAGGTGTTTCTTCTCTTTTATCTTCTATACTGATATATAAACCTTTTGTTAAAAATGCCATTTCTCTAAATCTATTTTCTAGTGTTTCATAATCATAATCTAATGTTTCAAAAATTGTATCATCCGCTAAAAATCTAACTTTTGTTCCAGTTTTTTTAGAATCTCCTATTCTTGTTAATGATTCAACAGTTTTTCCTCTTTCAAATTTCATTTGAAAAATCCCACCATCTCTTTGAATAGTTACTTCTGCCCAAGTTGATAAAGCATTAACAACAGATGCACCAACTCCATGAAGACCTCCAGAAACCTTGTATCCGCTATCTCCACCAAATTTTCCACCTGCATTTAATTTAGTATATACTGTTTCTGCTGCAGAAATTTTTGTTTTTGGATGGATATCAACTGGTATACCTCTACCATTATCTTCAACACATATAATATTTCCTGGTTCTATTTCTACTTTAATTTTTGTACAATACCCAGCTAAAGCTTCATCAACACAGTTGTCTACAATTTCATATACTAAATGATGTAACCCTCTTACTGAAACACTTCCTATATACATACCTGGTCTTTTTCTTACATGCTCTAATCCATCTAAAACTTGTATTTGCTCAGCTCCATACTTATGTTCAAATTTTTCCATTATACATCTTTTCCTTTCTATGCTTTATTGCATTAATTCTTTTGATTTATTTTTCCACTTTGTACATTATATAAGTTAAAATTAATTTTTTCAAGATTAATTTTATCAGTACAAGTTAATAAAACCTGTGTATCGTTGATATTATTAAGAAAATTAGTCCTTCTTTTTTCATCAAGCTCAGACATAAAATCATCTAACAATAAAATGGGATTTTCACCAATCTCATCATACACAACTTTTAATTCAGACATTTTTAATGATAAAATTGCAGTTCTATGTTGTCCTTGAGAACCATAAACATTGATTAAATTATCATTTATATAAACATTAAAATCATCTCTATGAACACCTTTTGTTGTATAACCTTTTATTATATCTATTTTTCTGCTATTTTTTAACCTTCTTAAAAACTCTTCTTTATTATTATAATCTGAAATATATTCAATATTAATATCCTCATTGTTTTCAGTAATAATATTATGAACTTTTTTAATTTTCTCCTTTAATTTATTAATAAATTCTAATCTATATTTAAAAACTTTTTCAGCATAATCACATAATTTTTCATCCCATATATCTAAAAAGGATTCGGATTTATTCTCAAATTTTATTTGCTTTAAATAATTATTTCTCTGCTCCAAAGCTTTTAAATACATATTTAAACTATATATATAATTAGGCCTTAATTGTCCTATAAAAATATCCAAAAATCTACGTCTTTGACTAGGACCATTTTTTAAAATATTTATATCATCAGGTGTAAAAATAACAATATGTATTGTTCCTAGTAATTCGCTCAATTTTTTTATTTTTACACCATTTACAAAAATACTTTTTTTATCAGAAATTTCTATTTTTATATTACCATCTCTATCGGATTTAGAAAATTCAACTTCTATTTTAGAAAATTGTTCTCCAATTTTTATTAATTCTTTTTCTTTATTTGTTCTGAAAGATTTTCCTATAGAAGAAACAAAAATTGCCTCTAAAATATTTGTCTTTCCCTGTGCATTATCTCCATAGATAATGTTAATATTTTTATTAAAATCAATTTTTAATTGATTATAATTCCTAAAATTTTGTAATTTCAAATTAGTTATCAACATATTGTGCCCCATCTGTGGATAACTTGTCCACTATTCTTTCATTCTTATTGGTAAAATCATATAAATATAATCTCCATTATCAACTGGTCTTATTATGCAAGGAGAAATACTAGTTCCAAAATCTATAAATACTTCTTCATCATCAATAGCTCTAAACGCATCTAAGAAATATTTAGGATTAAATCCTGCTTCTAAATTTTTTCCTTCTGTAGAAACAAACATTTCTTCTTTTGCATCACCGGTTTGGTTAGTACAAGAAATAATAACTTTTCCTATATCTATTGAAACTTTTACAGGATATTTTTTTTCTTTTTCTATACTAGAAGAAGAAATTAAACTAATTCTTTCAAAACAATTTTGAATATTATTTTTATTTACCCTAATTCGTGTATCCCACATACTAGGAATTACATTAGAATAATTTAAAAATTCTCCATCTAATAATCTAGTAACAATTTTACAATTTTCCATTTCAAATAAAGCTTGGTTTTTAGCTATACCTATTTTTATATTATCAAAAGAATCTAAAATAATTTTATTAATTTCATTTAGAGTTCTTCCTGGAATAACAGCTGAAAAATTATTTACCTTTGTCTGTAAAAACTTACTTTTCCATGCTAATCTAAATCCATCCACAGCTACTAAATTTAACTTGTTATCTACTACCTCAAATAGACATCCTGTAAAAATAGGTCTATTTTCTTCTGTGCTAACAGCAAAAATTGTTTTTCTTATCATTTCTTTTAATGCATTTTGTTCTATTTCAATAGAATTTTCAATATTTATTTGTGGTAATTCGGGAAATTCATTTGGATTCATAGTTGCTAATTTATATAAAGAACCTTCACACTCTATAACTAAAAGATTTTTATCATTTATATAAATTTTGATTTCTGTATCTGGTAATTTTCTTATTATTTCACTAAACATTATAGCATTAACAACTATTGCTCCTTGTTCTTCAACAGTTGCTTCAATAATATATTCTATTCCTATTTCTAAATCATATGTAGTTAATTTTACTTCTTTATCATTAGTTTGAATTAAAATACCTTCTAAAATAGGCATTGTTGTTTTAGTTGCTACCGCTTTAGTTACGGAATTAATAGCTTTAAGGATTTTATCCTTGTCACAAATAATTTTCATTTTGTCTCGTCTCCTTTATAATAAATAAATATATATAGTAGTAGTAGTAGTAGGTGCTGTGGATTATGTGGATAACTATGTGGAAAACTGATTTCCGTAAGGGTTTCAATGTGGATAATTTTGTGGATAAGTCGGAAAGTTATCCACAGGTTTAAAATCTGAATTGTGGATAACTCAGTTATCCACATGTTATCCACACGTTATCCACACCCCCCTGTGGATAACCTATGCATTAATTGTCCACAGCATAATACATAAGTTTTTATCAAACAAAAAATTGCAAAACAGTTATTCGAAAAAAGTACATTTTTTGTTGATTTCAATACTATTTGTCGGAAAGAAGAATGTTTTTCACACTTTCCACAATTAACTTAGTATTTTGATTTTCTTTTATGTCTTGTTCTATTTTTGTACAAGCATGCATTACAGTTGTATGATCTCTCTTCCCAAAGTCCTTACCTATCTGTGGTAGAGACATTTGAGCAACATTTCTGCAAAGATACATAGCAATTTGTCTAGGAAAAGCAATATCGTTACTTCTTTTTGATCCTCTTAAATCTTTTGCATCAATATTGAAATATTTTGCAACTGTTTCTTGTACGAATTCAGATGAAAAAACTTTATCTTGTTGAGCAATTATATCATTGATAGCTCTTTCAGCCATTTCTAAAGTAATAGGACTATTCGTTAAAGAAGCTTTTGCAATTAATTTATTCAAAGCACCTTCTAACTCTCTTATATTAGTATCTATTCTAGTGGCAATATTAGATAATATTTCATCATCAATATTTATATTATCTAATTGAGCTTTTTTTCTTAGAATAGCTAAACGAGTTTCGTAGTCAGGGTTTGAAATGTCTGCTATAAGTCCCCATTCAAATCTTGATTTAAGCCTGTCTTCTAATAATTGAATATCTTTAGGTGGTCTATCACTAGAAAGGATAATTTGTTTTCCACTTTCATGTAATGCATTAAAAGTGTGAAAAAACTCCTCTTGAACACGTTCTTTTCCGGCAATGAATTGAATGTCATCAATTAATAAAACATCAATATTTCTATGTTTATTTCTAAATTGTTCATTACTATTATCTTTTATTGAATTGATTAATTGATTAGTAAATTTTTCAGAAGTAACATACAAAATATTATAATTTTTATTTTTTCTTAAAATAGAATTACCAATAGCATGCATTAAATGTGTTTTTCCAAGACCAACACCACCATACAAAAATAGTGGGTTATAAGATGTTGCTGGAGCTTCTGCAACAGCTAATGCAGCTGCGTGTGCAAATCTATTATTATTTCCTACAACAAAAGAATCAAATGTATATTTTGGATTTAATGTAGGATTTGAATTTCCACAATTAGAATTAAAATCAGATTCTATAGAATCATCTGATTGAATTTCATCTTTGGAAATAATAGAAACATTGCAGTCTTTATTAGTAATAAAGTTAAATGTATTTGTTAATAAATCGTGATAACGTGAATAAATTGCTTCTTTCTGAAAACTAGAAGAAGCAACTAAAACTATATTACCATTGTCTGCATTTTGGATTTCAAGATTTTTTATCCATGTTTCATATGATATTTTGGTTGTCTCTTCTTTTAAAAGTTCTTTTGCTTTTGTTAAAAGTTCATTTAGTTCATTTTGCATTTTATTCTATCCTCCAAAACACTTGAAATACCTGGGATGTATGAGTTATCCACATAGTTATCCACATATGTTGATAAATGTCCACAATTGTGGATAACTTTTTTAAATTTATAAAAAAATATCTAATAAAATAATGGTTAAAAAGCATACTTCCCTATTATTTGTATATAATATCAAAAATCATCTATAATAGTCAATAAAAATAGAAAATTATTTTTTAATTAATTTATGTATTGACATAATGGCAAAAATTGTTGTATAATTGTAATGTTAATGAAATATTTTTGAAATATTCCGGTTACGGTTATTTATATAAACAAATAGGAGGTGCAAAACAGAATGAAAAGAACATTCCAACCAAAAACAAGACAAAGAATGAAAGAACATGGCTTCTTAAAAAGAATGAGCACAAGATCTGGAAGAAATATATTAAAAGCTAGACGTGCAAAAGGAAGAAAAAAAATATGTGCTTAAGATAAGCCACTTAGAAAAAATGTGGCTTTTTTTATTCAAATATTATTTAAAAAGGTAAACATGGCGGAAAAATCCGCCTATTATTCATAAAAATTAAAAAAGTAAAAAAGATATATAAGATATATAAAAAGAGTGAAATATGAGAAAGATAAATACTTTAAAAAAAAATTATGAGTTTAGATATGTTTTGTCTAAAGGAAAATATTATTGCGGAAGATATATAACTATTTATATTAAAGAAAACAAGCTAAATAAAAACAATATTGGAATAGCGATAAACACCAAACTTGGAAAAGCCGTAAAAAGAAATAGAACTAAAAGATTGATAAGAGAAAATTATAAACTATTTAAAAAAGAACTTTTATTAGGGAATGATATAGTGTTTTTATGGAATAAAAATGTAAGTTTAGATAATGCAGATTTTTATAAAATAAAATCAGACATGACTAATATTTTTAAAAGGGCAAATTTATTTATAAATATGTAAACAGGTAAAATATGAAAAAAATAATAATTTTTTTGTTAAAAAAATATAAAAGAATAATTTCTCCCATAATTTCAAGTTGTGGAATACACTGCAAATATTATCCTACATGTTCAGAATATATGTTAAAAGCTATTGAAAAATATGGGGTTATAAAAGGAGTTTTATTAGGAGTAAAAAGAATATTAAAGTGCAATCCATTTTCTAAAGGTGGATATGATCCTTTAAAATGATAAGGAGGAAATTAAATGTTTTCAGCAATTTCAAATCTTTTTGGATATTTACTAAACTTTTTATATGAATTAGTAAATAATAATTTTGGTGTTGCAATAATTTTATTTTCTATTTTGCTTAGAATAATATTATTGCCAATTACAATAAAACAACAAAAATCGATGCAAAAAACAAATAAAATTCAAGGAAAAATCAAAGAATTACAAGTGAAATATAAAAATAATCCAGAAATGTTAAATAAAGAAACTATGGAATTATATAAAAGGGAAAAAATTTCTCCTTTTAGTGGCTGTTTAAGTGCAATAGTTCAAATAATTATAATATTATCAGTATTCTATTTGGTTAGTAAACCATTAACATATATGAAAAAAGTAGATGAGTCAATTATAAATAAGTATAAAACAGAAATTCAGGAAGAATATGGAAGTGTTTCTAATTACTATGAAATAGAAATAATACAAAAAAAGTCTTCTGAAAACGAGGCAGTAAACATTAATATGAATTTTTTAGGTTTAGATTTAAGTAAAGTACCAAATAAAAATTTAAAAGATGCTACTGTATATATTATACCAGCGTTATATGTAATTTCATCTTTTATATCAATAAAATTAACAACAAATATGCAAAATAAAACAAAAAAAGATGGAAAAGGAGAACAAAACGAAACAGATTCTGTTGCACAAATGAATAAAGGTATGTCGTATATGATGCCAATTATGGCTGTATCAATAGCTTTTATAGCACCGCTAGGACTAGCGTTATATTGGTTTGTAAGTAATGCTTTAATGATATGTGAAAGATTTATTATAAAAAAAATTGTAAATACTAAGGAGGCAGAAGAAAATGCTTAAAAGTATTATTTCCGAAGGTAAAACAACAAATGAAGCAATAGAAAAAGGTTTAAAACAATTAAATATTTCTAGAGATATGGTTGATATAAAAATATTGGAAAACGGAGAAAAAAGAAGTTTTTTTAATATATTAGTACCACGAGTTGTAAAAGTAGAACTTACTATTAAAGAAAGTGAAAAATCCGAAGAAAAAGTAAAAAGAAAAAATGAAGCAATAAAAGATGAAAATAGAAACGTGGATATAAAAGACTTGGAAAGAGCAAAAATAAGTATAGAAGAATTTCTTGATAACTTTCTTAGTAATGTTTCAAACAAAGAATTCAAATATTCTATAGAAATTATAAATCAAAATATACAAATAAATATTACAGGTGAAGATTCTGGATTTTTAATAGGATATAGAGGAGATGTACTAAACTCATTACAAACAATATTATCTTCTATAGCAAATAAAAATAATGATTCTAAAATAAGGATAATACTTGACATAGAAAATTATAGAAATAAAAGAAAAGAAACATTAGAAAATTTAGCGATTAAAGTCGCAAAAACGGTTGCAAAAACTGGAAAATCTATAACTTTGGAACCAATGGGAGCATATGAAAGAAAAATAATTCACAGTAAATTACAAGACAATAAATATGTAAAAACACATAGCATAGGAGAAGAACCTAATCGAAAGGTTGTAATTTTAAAGAAGTAATAAATGTAATAATTAATGCAATAATTAAATATAAAAAATCAGAAGTCAAAGTTCAGATTTTAGTTTTAAGTTATATTAAACTGATTTCTTGCTTTGACTTTTTTAAGGAGGAAAAAATGAGTACGATAGCAGCAATATCTACAGCAACAGGAAATGGAGGAATAGGTATAATCAGAATGAGTGGAAAAAAATGTTTTGATATTTTAAATAAAATATTTATTCCATATAATAATACTGAAATATCTGGTTATACAATGAAGTTTGGTTATATTATAAACCCAAAAACAAAACAAAAAGTAGACGAAGTACTAGTTTCGTTTTTTATAGCACCGAAAAGCTATACAACCGAGAATATGTGTGAAATAAATTCACATGGTGGAATAATTGTAGAAAAAAAAATATTACAGTTATGTTTAGAAAATGGCGCAGAACTTGCTCAACCAGGGGAATTTACGAAAAGAGCATTTTTAAATGGTAGAATAGATTTGACACAAGCTGAATCTGTAATAGACTTAATTAATTCTAAGACAGAAAATGAAGCGAAGGCTTCAATAAAACAGTTAGAAGGTGTTTTATCTAAACAGATAAAACAAATAAAAAAGAAGTTGCTTGATGTAATGGCTGATATAAATGCAAATATTGATTATCCAGAATATGATATTGAAGAAGTAACAAATATAAAAATAAAGGAAGTTTTAAATGAAATAAAAAAAGAACTAGTTATTCTTTCTGATTCTTTTCAAGATGGAAAAATTTTAAAAGAAGGTGTAAAAACAATAATACTAGGTAAACCCAATGCAGGAAAATCGTCATTATTAAATACTATATTGAATGAGGAAAGAGCTATAGTAAGTGAATTTGCAGGAACAACAAGGGATACAATTGAAGAATTTGTAAATATAAAGGGAGTTCCACTAAACTTAATCGATACAGCTGGAATAAGAAAAACACAAGATAAAATAGAAGAAATAGGTGTTAAAAGGGCTTTGAAATTATCAGAGGAAGCTGATTTAATAATAGCAATTTTTGATGCATCTATGCCACTAGATAAAGAAGATATTGATATTTTAAATATAATAAAAAATAAGAAAGCAATAATATTGCTTAATAAAATAGACTTAGATGATATGAAATTAGAAGAAAATGCTCAACTAAAAAATGCAAGCACTAATATTTTGAAAATATCCGCAAAAAATGGAGAGGGCATAAATAATTTATATGAGTTAATTTATAATATGTTTGGAAATAAAGAAATAACCATGAATGATGGAGTGATTATAACAAACATTAGACATAAAAACCAAATAGATAAAGCAATTAAAAGTGTAAATGCAGCTTTAAAGTCGAGTGAACAGAACTTTCCAATAGATATCGTTAGTATTCCAATAAAACAAATTCTATACGATTTATCGATTATAACAGGAGAAGATGTTTCAGAGGATATTATAAATGAAATATTTTCAAAGTTTTGTTTAGGTAAGTAAAGTTGTATTATCAAAAACAAATTGACATAATTGATAGTGTTATTAAAATTGGGAAGTGAAAAGGTAATGGTACACCAATCTATAAATTTTATGTAAACACTTTGACAAACGCGAAATCTGTTTCATAAAAAACCAAAAATAAAAGGAGAAAGAAATATGAGTTATAATGCAGGAAAATATGATGTAGCAGTAATAGGAGCAGGACATGCAGGATGTGAAGCAGCCTTAGCATCTGCTAGAATGGGAATGAAAACATTATTGTTTTCAATAAGTTTAGAAGCTGTGGCTAATATGCCATGCAATCCACATATAGGAGGAAGTTCTAAAGGTCATTTAGTTAGAGAAATTGATTGTCTTGGTGGTGAAATGGCAAAAAATATAGATAAGACACTTATTCAATTAAGAATGCTAAATACCTCTAAGGGACCGGCAGTGTATTCTTTAAGGGCACAAGCTGATAGAAAAATGTATCAAATGGAAATGAAACATACAATTGAAAAACAGGAAAATCTATATTTAAAACAAGCTGAAATAGTAGATATTCAAGTAGAGGAGGAAAAGGTAAAATCAATTGAAACAAACATAGGGGCTATATATGAAGTAGATTCAATAATTGTAGCCACAGGAACATATTTAAAAGGTAGAATACATATAGGAGAAAAATCTTTTGAAAGTGGTCCAGACGGAGTGTTTCCTGCAGTAAGATTATCGGATACATTAAAAAGGATTGGTATAGAATTGTTAAGATTTAAAACAGGAACTCCAGCAAGAATTAATAGGAAAAGTGTGGATTTTTCGAAAATGGAAATACAAGAAGGAGATAGTAAATTAACAGCCTTCTCTTTTGAAGATAAACTAGACCAAGAAATAGAACAACTACCATGCTATTTGACATATACAAATAGTAAAACACATGAAATAATAAGAAAAAATCTTCATAGATCTCCTTTATATTCAGGAAAAATAGAGGGGACAGGACCAAGGTATTGTCCGTCTATAGAAGATAAAGTGGTAAGATTTGCTGATAAAGAAAGACATCAAATTTTTATAGAACCTATGGGGAAAAACACAGATGAAATGTATGTACAAGGAATGAGTTCATCATTACCAGAGGATGTACAAATAGAAATGTATAGGTCTATTGCAGGACTAGAAAATGTGGAATTTACAAGACCTGCATATGCAATTGAATATGATTGCATTGATCCATCTGAGTTGAAACTTAGCTTGGAACATAAGAAAATACAAAATTTATTCTTTGCAGGACAAATAAATGGAACATCAGGTTATGAAGAGGCAGCTTCACAAGGAATCATTGCAGGAATTAACGCAGTCATGAAATTGAGAAATGAAGAACCAATTATATTAGATAGATCAGAAGCATATATAGGTGTTTTAATAGATGACATTGTAACAAAAGGGACAAACGAACCATATAGAATGATGACTTCAAGGGCTGAATATAGGTTATTATTAAGACAAGATAATGCCGATTTAAGATTAACAGATATTGGATATAAAATAGGTCTTATTACGCAAGAAAGATACAATAAATTCTGCGAAAAAAGAGAAAAAATACAAAGAGAAATCAAAAGATTAGAAAATACAACAATAAAACCAACTAAACAAGTAAATTATTTTTTAGAAAAAAATAATTCATCAACAATATCAGGTGGAATAAAATTAATAGATTTATTAAAAAGAACAGAATTAAATTATGAAAAGTTAAAAGAAATAGATTGCAAAAGACCAGAATTAACTGATGTTGAGGCAGAGGAAGTAGAAATTCAAGTTAAATATGAAGGATATATAAAATTACAAGAAGCACAGGTTGAAAAATTTAGAAAGCTCGAGAAAAAGAAAATTCCTGAGGATATAGTTTATGCAAATATTAAAGGATTAAGACTTGAAGCAAGACAAAAACTAGATAAGATAAAACCGTTATCAATAGGACAGGCTTCTAGAATATCAGGTGTTTCACCAGCTGATATAAGTGTATTACACATATATATTGAACAAAATAAAGAAAATAAGAAAGAGGAATAAATATGGAATTTCAAGAATTTTTAGATAAGCTAAAAAATAGTGCTAAAAATATAGGAATGGAATTAGAAAAAGAAAAAATCGAAAAGTTTTATACATATATGAATTTGTTGCTAGAATGGAATAAAAAAGTTAATTTAACTGCAATTACAGAACCGAATGATATTATTTTAAAGCATTTTATAGATTCTTTAACAATTCAGAAATATATAAATAAGAATTCTAAAGTTATCGATATAGGTACAGGAGCAGGTTTTCCAGGAATTCCAATTAGTATATACAGAACAGATATTAATACAATATTAGTGGATGCATTAAATAAAAGAATAAAATTTTTAGACGAAGTAATAGAAAAAAATAAACTAGATAATATTAAAACAATTCATGAAAGGGCCGAGGAATTGGCAAAAAACAATCAATATAGGGAAAAATTAGATATAGCAACATCTAGAGCGGTAGCTCCATTAAATGTTTTATTAGAATATATGTTGCCTTTTGTAACGATAGGAGGATATTGTATTTGTATGAAAGGCTCAAACATAAATGACGAAATAGAAAATTCTAAAAAAGCATTAAAAGTATTAAATGGAACAATAGAAAAAATAGAAAAATTTAAATTGCCAAATAGTGACATATGTAGGAATATTATTATTGTTAAAAAAGTTGGAGAAACATCATTAAAATATCCAAGAAAGGCTGGTACTCCTGCTAAAGAGCCTATAGAATAATATAAAAACAAAAAATAAAATATATTTAAATCATATTGACATATTGGAAAAGTTTATATATTATATAGTAAAGAAATTTAGGGATGGGGGTCATAATTTTGGGAAAAATAATTTCAGTAGCAAACCAAAAGGGTGGTGTAGGAAAAACTACTACAGCAGTTAATTTAAGTGCATCTCTTGCAAAAAAAGGGAAAAAAATATTACTAATAGATACAGATCCACAAGGAAATGCAACTAGTGGAGTAGGTGTGGATAAATCTGTACAATTTTCAGTATATGATGTGTTAGTTGATGGCATAGATATAGAAAATACAATTAAAAAGACAGAAATAAAAGGATTAGATGTATGCCCATCAAATATAAATCTAGCTGGTGCAGAAGTTCAACTAGTATCTGTTAAAGAAAGAGAATATAGATTAAAGGAGAAAATAAAAAGTGTTAAAGATAATTATGACTATATAGTAATAGATTGTCCACCATCATTGGGAATTGTTACACTAAATGCATTTACAGCATCGGACAGTGTATTAATACCAATTCAGTGCGAATATTATGCATTAGAGGGATTAGGGCAACTTATAAATACAATAAATCTTGTTAAGAAAAGAATGAACAAAAGTTTGTCAATAGAAGGGGCATTACTTACAATGTATGATGCTAGAACAAATTTATCCAATCAAGTAGTTAAAGAAGTAAAAAATTATTTTGATGACAAAGTGTATAAAACAGTAATACCAAGAAATGTAAAATTAAGTGAAGCACCAAGTTATGGAATGCCAATTTGTATGTATGATGCACGTTCAAAAGGTTCAAAATGTTATGAAAAATTTACTAAAGAATTAATAAAAATTAATGAATCAAAAGGAAGACATATGAAATAAAAAGGAGGAAAACAATGGCAAAAAAAACGGGTTTAGGTAAGGGGTTAGGAGCCTTATTTAATGACAATGATATAATTGATGACGATGATAACAAAGTAGAGATAAAAGACGGCGAAGAAGTAGTACATAAAATAAAAATAATAGAAATTGAGCCAAACAAAAATCAACCAAGAAGAAATTTTAACAATGAAAGTATAGAAGAATTAGCAGAATCTATAAAAAGATATGGTGTGATTCAACCAATAATTGTAACAAAAAAGGATAATTATTATGAAATTGTTGCTGGTGAAAGGCGTTGGAGAGCTTCAAAAAAGGCAGGATTAGAAGAAATTCCTTGTATAGTAAGAGAAGATACAGAGAGAAAAAATAAAGAAATAGCACTAATAGAAAACATTCAGAGAGAAGACTTAAATCCAATTGAAAAAGCTAGAAGTTTTAGACAGTTAATGGATGAATATGGAATGACACAAATGGAACTTTCAGAAACTATAGGAATTAGCAGAAGTGCATTAGCAAACACAGTGAGATTATTAAATTTAGATTCGAGAGTTATGGAATTAGTAATACAAGGACAATTAACAGAAGGGCATGCACGTTCATTATTGTGTTTTGAAGATCCAGATAAACAATATAAAGCAGCATTGGAAATTATAGAAAAAGGACAAAATGTTAGAGACATTGAAAATAAAGTAAAAAACAAGAAAAATGCACAAAAAAGAGATCCAAAATATGATGCAATAATACAAGATATAGAAGGAACATTTCAAGGATATTTTGGTACAAAAGTAAGATTAGAAGCAGGGAAAAGGAGTGGCAAAATAATCATACAATACTCGTCTAATGAGGACCTTGAGAGAATAATGGATTTAATAAAAAACAACTAATAAAAATTTTTAAGAAGTATTGAAAATAAAACATATTTTGCAGTCTTATTTTAAATTGATTAAGTAACTATTTAATTTTAAGACTGTAAAGTATGAACTGATAGAAATTAAAGTAAAAATATTTTTAATATTATGTTGTTAAATAAAATTTAAATATCCGTTTAATATAAAACAGCACATGGTTGTTATGGTAAATGCTTAATGTTATCTAAAAATATTTAATATTAGGTCTTGACAAAGTAGTTAAAAATATGCTAATATATATGTGTTGCTAAAATACATGGAGAGGTGGTCGAGTTGGTTTATGGCACCAGTCTTGAAAATTGGCGTAGGTTTGTAGCCTACCGTGGGTTCGAATCCCACCCTCTCCGCCAAACTTGCTAAAGAAAAGGGTAAATGTGCAAAGCAGGTTTGTACATTTATCTTTTTTATATTAAATTAAATTTGGAGAATTACCCAAGTGGCTGAAGGGGACAGTTTGCTAAACTGTTAGGGTTCGCAAGGGCCGCGAGGGTTCAAATCCCTCATTCTCCGCCAAAAATAGCTAGAGTAGTTCTAGCTATTTTTTTATAAAAATGAAATTACATTTATTGTTCCAATTATATAATTATAATAAGTAATAAAAACAATCACCAAAATTTAAAATAATAAATATAATAAAGTAGGTGATTTAAATGAATAAAGGAATTTGTTTTGCTGGTGGGGGAATAAAATGTGTATCTCATGTAGGAGTAATAAAGGCATTTGAAGAAGAAAATATCAAATTTGATTACATTTCAGGGACATCTTCAGGAAGTATTATAGCAGTCTTATATGCTTTGGGATATACATCAAAGGAAATGTACGAGTTAATAAGAAAATATTCAAAAGAAATAAATTATGTAGAATATCAAAAAATAATTAAATTATTTTTTGATATAATTATTTTAAAAAAAATAAAAATTGATGGATTAAATAGTGGAAAAAAATTGGAAAAAATAATTCAAAAAATATGCTCAGAAAAAAATGTAAAAAAATTTACAGACATAAATAAAAAAATATTAATTCCAAGTGTAGATTTATGCGATGGGAAAGTATACATATTTAATTCATTAAAAAATGAAGATAATAAAAAGAGAAATTATATAGATACTATTGTGTATGATAATAATATTGAAATATGGAAAGCTGTTAGAGCAAGTTGCAGTTATCCTGGGATTTTTTGTCCGTGCAAATATAAAGACACTAAACTAGTTGACGGTGGAATACGAGAAAATGTACCATGGAGAGAATTAAAAAATTCAGGTGCAGATGAAGTTTTATGTATAACTTTTTCAGATAGAATAAAAAAATCGTGTAATAAAAATATTTTTAGTGTAATTAGTGATTCAATAGAAATTTTGTGCCATGAGTTATCTATATATGAACTGCAAGGTGTAGAAAACAGAATAAATATTGAAGTTCAAAATGTAGAGTTGTTAGATAATAAAAAAATAGATTATTTATACGAAAAAGGATATTTATCTGCTAAAAAATATTTAAAAGAATATAAAAGAAGAAATAATGTGATAAATGAGTAATTAATTAAATAAATAATTAATTAAATAAATAATTAATTAAATAAATAATTAATTACTAAATAATTAAATAAT
>USQY01000030.1 GCA_900557045.1 uncultured Clostridium sp. | reverse complement strand
CGTATGTTTTCATATTCTCTTAGCTGTGATAAATTTGAGTTTATATCTCTGAATTTATAATTAAAATTCACTACGTCATCTAAATTGTTTTCTCCATTTAAAACAGTTTTAAATGTTAAAAAGCATATACCTGTATTAAAGCAAATAATCTCCATTTTTAAAATATCAAAAAATATACCGCTCTGTTCTCCTACTTTTCCTTGTATATTTTTCTCTAATTCATATTCAAAAATTGTACAAGGATATTTTGAAAGTATTGCACTTTGCATCTTGCCTTCCATATTTTGAAGTTCATTTATTTTTTGAGTTGATAATCCAAATGTCCAAAACATATAATCTCTTATATTTGGTAAAAAATATGTGTATATATCAAAATCTTTTATTCTATCAAATGTTTTTAATTTACACTTAGGATTTCTTATAAGCTTTAGCATATATTTATTGTATTTATTACATATATATTTATCGTATTTCTTACATATTTTAAATTTCTTGTATATCCGCAATTTTCCAATTTTCACTACCATCTTCTGTGTATTGCATTGCTTCTGTTATTACTTTTACATGTATTTTATTGCCTTGATATAAGTAACTTGTTTTTGGGCTTAATAAAATTTTGTATGCTATTTCATCAATTGTTGCATTTGAATCATCTGTTGAAATATTTTTATCTATAACACTTTCTTTTGATATATTGTAATTAACTTCTTTACTTATATTTTTCATAGATGTGCCATCTAATGCATCACCTACAAATTGATATTTAATTCCATATTGTGTTTTTCCATTTACTTCTCTAGATACTTTTTCAGTTTTTATAATATATTCTGATTTATCACCTTTTTCGTAATCTGCTAATATTGCTTCATTTGTCATATTTGCAGGGTACATATATAGCATAGTATTAGCATTTTCATCTGTTTCATCAGTCCAATATATCTCTAAGTTATGTCTAGTTAATACTCCTGAAGTTCCTATGTTCTTTGTTGTCCATGATAATGTGTTTATATCTGCTGGAACTAATGAATTAACATCTTCACCTTTTAAATTTTTCAATTTTAAATTTAAATTTTCTATTTTTACAGAACCTACTTTAATTTTATTTCTAAGTTCTACATTGTCACTTAATAGCGCATATACTATTCCAATTATTGCAAATGATAATAATACTATTATTGCTATTATTGTATATTTCTTTTTTTTGCTCATTCTACATTATCCTCCTTTTCATTTGTTAATATATATTTATTATACCCTATATATTTTTTTGTTGCAATATTTTTTAAGGTGTTTACATGAGTTTTTATGTTATTACATAATTGCCTTCAACCTTTCACTTGACGAGTTTTATATTAAAACCTATTATAATGTCAACTCTTTATCTACCTTAAAATATCTTTGTAAATGAGGGTTAATCTTTGGTTCCTCCTCTGGTATATTAAAATATTTTCTTATATGTACATTTTCTTTTTCATCTTCATGATTTCTATTAATTAGTTTATTAACAATTCTATCTTTTTCAAATATTAATTTTTCAGCATCTGTTAACTCATTATCAACAATCTCTAGTTCTTCTAAATCATATTGTGTAGCAACAATACTTTTTCTTTTTTTATGTAACAATGAAATTACGTTTTTTCTTGTTTGTTCTATCAAATTATTATCTATTACCCTTTCACTTCTACTTATTGGACCAAGATTTTCCACTCTTTTCATTAATTTATCTTTATCCCTTATCATCTCTGCTATTTCGCGTATTTCTGCTTTTATAGTATTCCTTTGTGTAGAAGTAAACAATTCCCTATCTAAATTTTCTGATAAATTATGCAATATTTGCAACATTTCCTTGCGTATTTCTATGATAGTATTTACTTTCTTGTCTTTGTTTTTCCTACTAAATTTTTTCTTTTTCATTACTACACATATAACCCAATTACAAAAATATTATATATATGATTGGATTATTTCTCCCTTCTATTAAATTTTGTATAATATATTTAGTACTGTGAATTTTCTTTATTTCACTATAGCCTAAACTGGTTAATACCACACTGCTTAATTAATTTATAGCCCATAAATCCGATAAATAATTAATTCTTAATAATCATTTTATATATATTTATTGTATTTTCGTTTTACTTTTATTTAACACTTAAAATCTTTATATTTCTATTTTATTATATCTTAACTGATTTTTGCAATAGTCTATTAATTTTTTTATTATTACCCACTTAGTTTTTTTATAATTACACACCTTTGTATTACAACTTGCATATATTTTACAAATTTGCATTTACTTTTTTACTTGACATTACAAAAACTTTATTTGTTATGAAATTATTCATATTTTAATTTACTTATGGTGCAAAAATCACCAAGAGCCTAATCGTTCTTGGTGATTTTTGCTAACATTATATTCGTATTCATTTGCATTCGTATTTCTTTACTTTCGTATTTTTTTGCATTTGTATTTCTTTACTTTCGTATTTCTTTACTTTTGTATTTGTTTACTTTCGTATTTCTTTACTTTTGTGTTTCTTTACTTTCGTATTTCTTTACTTTCGTGTTTCTTTACTTTCGTATTTCTTTACATTTTTTCTTTTCTTCTAGCAATTACTTCTGTAACAACATATATAACTGTACAAATTCCCGCTAATATGAAACATGAAATTGATATTATAGTTTTCACATCTCTGTTCTCACCTGTTTTTATTGCCAATATAATTGTACATGAATCTGTGTTATCTTCTAATGTTGTTTCACCATAATTTGGAATATTGGCTGTTTGTGTTATTTTAGCTGTATTTACTAAGTTTCCTAAACAGTTCATGTTTTTATCCCATTGCAATTCTATTTCATATTCTGCTGTTTCACCTGGTTTTAAATCTTTTGTTGTTAATTGTAATTTTCCATTTACTTCTTCCCATTTTTCTGTTGTTTTTATAGAGTTTGATTGTTGAGTATTGTTTTCACTATTTTCATTTGTTCCAACATATTTAAATCCTACAGGTATTTGCTCTATTATTGTTGCAATACCTGAAACTTTTTCTGTATTTGTTACACTTATTTTATATTTTACTATTATATTTGTATCTGCTACTTTGGTATTTAGTATATCTATTTTTGCAAATTTGTTATTTTCTTTTAGCACTTCTTCTCCATTTACCTTTATGCTAGAAAATTCTTTTGTTAATTTCATATTAAATAATAATTTTTTATACCAATAATTTACTATCGTATCTTCTTTTGTAAGTTTTCCTTCTGCATTTTTTGGCAATTCTTCTTTTACTAATTCGTAGAATGGTACATTTTTCTCATGTGTTTTATAATCGTAATTTACATATCCATTTCCATTTTCTGTTTTTGAAACCTTTGTTGGTGTTTCTTCTTCTTTTGTATCTATATCTAAATAATTTACTATTACTTTTGATGGAATTGGTTCAAATTCCACTACTATGTGTTTGTCTGATTGCATATTCGTAAAATATGCTGATGGTAGAATTATTGTTCCTTTAGCATTTATCATGCTTTCTACAGATAGGTTATATTCTTTTCCTAAATCTATTATTCTTAATGATTTAATTCTGTAACCTTCATTTGGTATTATTTCTATTTGTTTTGTGTTTGTTTCCCCTCTTGAAACTGTTTCATATGGTGTTTCATCTTCTCCTGTAATACTTCCACCTTTTACTAATATTTTTCCTGCTGGAATTTTACTTGAATCTGTAGTTTCTTCAATTCCTTCTACTGTATTTCCTGTTCCTTCTGTAGAACTTCCACTTCCTTCTGTTGTGTTTCCTGTTCCTCCTGTAGAACTTCCACTTCCTTCTGTTGTGTTTCCTGTTTCTCCTGTAGAACTTCCATTTCCTCCTGTTACATTTCCTGTTCCACTTCCAGTTATAGTTTCTTCAAACTTCTCTACAACCACATCTACAATAGATTTAACCTCATCTTCTAAATGTTCTTTAACATCAGTTGTAATTTTAAATTGTTTTGTATAATAATATACCACTGTAACTGGATCTATTTTCATGATTCCTGTGCTATTTTCAGGTTCTGGTTCAGCTGGTATATAACCTTCTATATCAACTCTTTGTTCATTATATTTATCATATACATAACCTTCTACAACCTTGTCATCTATAATGCTTTCTTTTGTATATGCATCTAGATATTTAACAATAACTTTTGCTGGAATTTTTTCAAATTCAACAACAACATGGAAATCATTTTGAACATCTTTAAAATATCCTTCTTTTAATGTTATCTTCTCACCATCTTTTACAATTCCTAAAGTTGCTAAATCATCTTTACTTATGTTATTAATTAATATCTCTTTATCATTTACGGTTATAGTTTTAATTCTATACCCGTCTTCCGGTATCATTTCTATAGCTTTTGTGCTATCACCTCTACTATTTACTACTTCATAAGTAACTTCTACTTCTTTGCCTTGTTCATCTAATTTATATGCCTTTGAAATAGTTCCTCCAGCAACTTGAGTTTCAACACCATTTATTGTTTCATTATGTGTTTTAACTTCTGTAGTAATATCATATTGTTTTTCATAATAATACCAAACTTCAATAACTTTTCCATCTACAACTGCTACTGTTTTAGAATTATCATCTTTTTCAATAATAGTTATATTTTCATAATTATTTTCTATTTTTTCTTTAGTTTCTTCAGGTGCATCTACAGAAATATACTTATCATACGCTTTTCTATTAGTTGATACATTTGCTCCAACTGATTCTTTGCACAACTCGTTTTCAATTTCTATTTCTTCACATTTTTCATTTGTTTCAATATGTCTTACAATTACATTTGCATCTGGTTTTGTGTACCAATATATAATTGTTAAATCATCACTAAACATTATTCCATTTGGATTTGTTGAATTATTGTTTTCATCTGTTACTTTAGGAATTACATCTGTTCCAACATCTGAACTAGATGGTATTTTTACTAAACTATATCCTGGTATAAGTTCAGATATTGTATTAAACTCTTTTCCATCAAATCCTTGAATTATAGTTTCTGGTGCTAATTCAGTTTGTTTACCCTCTTCTAAGTATTTAACAATAACTTTAGATTTCTTTCTAAATTTAACCTGAACATGAATATTCTCTTGAACATTTGTAAATGTTCCAGCTGGTAATATAACATTACCATTTGCATCTAATTTTGAAGTAAAATCATATGCTCTTCCATTTACCAAAATTTCCTCAATTTCATATTCATTGTCTGGTTTTATTTCAATTTGTTTAACATTGTCTTCATATTTCACAACCTGCTCATGAATTACAACATCTTCATTAGTAATTGTTCCACCTTTTACTTTTTGTTTTACTGTTCCATCTTTGTAATTTTCTGTATGTTCTATTACATCTGTTGTAATTTTATAACAAACTTGATAATAGTAAATTATTTCTTCAACACCTTCAGAAATCTCCTTTGTAATTAATACATTTCCGTCAATATCTTTGTTTCCTGAACTACCAACTAATTGGTAATTATCAATATTTACAGGTTCTGTTTTTATTGTTGCTCCTAATTTATCTTCATTTATAATGTCATCATGTAATTTTTCAGTTGTTCCTTGTATATAATGATGTGTTATTACTTTACCAATTGTTGGCACAAAACTTACTATAATTTCTTTATCTTCTGTCATGTTTTCAAACTTTGCTAATTCTACTGTTCCATCAGGGTTTACTGTGAATGAAACTTGATTTCCATTTATTGTTATTGAACTTACTTTATATCCAGCATTTGGAGTTAGAATCAATGGTTTTTGACTATTTTCCCCATGTTTTACTGTTTCATAAGGTTGTTCATCTTCACCTGAAATTGTACCACCTTTTTCACTTCTTCCTGCTTCTAATTCAGATTCAGGAATTTCAACTTTTGTTGTTATTTTATATTGTTTTAATTTATAATAATATGTTACTACTTCATCTTCTGTAATATCTTTTTCTTCTGTACCATCAACACTCACAAAATCATATATTTTTAGCACTTCTTCAGATGGTGTTACTTTATAATGTTCACCTTGTTGATAGAAATATTTTTCATCTTCTGCTAATTTATTTTCTGTTCCTTCTAAATAATGATGTACTGTTAATTTCACTGGCTCAACATTGTAATAGTAATATACATGTTGTTCATCTTCTGTAAAGTTGCCACTTGCATTTGATGGAATTATATATTCACCATTTTGGTCTTTTGTTAGTGTATAGTTTGGAATGTCAACTTTTGGTGATGTTGTATATGAATCATTTACACCACCTATTATACTTTCATCTTCTGCTAATACTTCTGGTTCATTGTTATATTCTGGTCCTGTACCTTGTAAATAATGATGTACTATAACCTTACTTTGCTTTTTATTGATTATTGTTATGTTATTTCCAGCTTTCATAGGTTTCAATTCATTTTGAACTAAACGCTCTAGTGTAGGAAATCCATTTTTAACATATACCCAATTTGATAACTTATTAGAATCTGACATAATATTTTTATTATCATTTAGCATATTTACAAATTCTTGTGATTGCATTTCTGCTAAAGTTTTAGCTTCAGTTTTTCCAACTTCATCATCTTTGTTTTGAACACCCTTTATATTTGTATTACTTAAATAATATGTATTTTTAATTGAACAACCATCTTCCAAGCTGTATGCAATTCCACCACAATTTGATGTTGTACTTGAATCTTTTTCTTCTAATTTTCCTATATTATAACAATTTTCTATTGATGAATAATTATTTATGATTCCAATTACTCCACCAAAATTAAATCCTCCAATTATTATTCCAGTATTATAACAATTATATATTTTACTAGTATTTGCAATGCTTGCTATTCCTCCTGCTGGTACGTTTGAAGTTATTGTACCAGTATTATAACAATTATATATTTCACTATTATTTGCAAAGCTTGCTATTCCTCCTGCTGGACCTCCTGTGGAGGTAATATCAGCATTAATAATACATTCATAAGCTTTACTATCTGTAAAATAATATGCACCTCCAGTTGCCCCATTTCCTGAACCAGTTATATTACCGCTTATACTATATTTGGTTATAGTACTATATATTACTTCATATGCTATTCCGAAAGCTCCTGATCTATTACTACGCATGTCTACATTACTTAATTTTAAATTACATATATTTCCATTTGTAACCTTCCTAAATAATCCACTATATGTTCCATTTATATATATGTTTCTTATTTCATAACCATTTCCATCCAAAGTACCACGAAATTCCCCAACTTTGTCACTATTATAATCTTCTCCTATTGGATGAAAACCTATTCCATTTTTATTAGTTAATTCAGCCTTAATTCCCTCAATTTTTTCATCTAAATTATAATCACCATAAGTTGTTGTATCATTTGGGTTTCTATATGAACTATCATCATTAAAATCTAATGTTCTTGTTAATCCTATTACTTTATTTTCATAGGATTCTCCATTAGTAACATTTTCAGATAAATCTAATAGGTCCTCTATATAATTTATTTCAATATCCGAAATACTAAAATATGTTGATCTATTTTCTTCATTTTGCTCCAATATATATCCAGGTGCTGTTTCTATCTCAACTGCCTTGTAATATCCAGGTGGCAACATTAGTTTTATCTCACCATTTTCATCTGTAGTGACAACATATCTTTCTTGATTATCTTTTACTCCTATATACTCTCCATTTGCACTTTTAGCAAAGTCTATATTTTTTTGATTTGAATCAACTTTGTAAATTACAAATTTTACATTTGAAATATTTGTATTATTTACATTCGATTTCTTATGTATTGTAAATTCTTTATCTATTTTGGTATTCTCAGGTTTAATATTTTGAATTGTTATTTCATTTTCTTTATTTTCCACCATTTCATATTCTATAGACTCTTCTGATTTAATATATCCTTCTGGTGCTTCTAGCTCTGTTATTTTGTATTTACCAAAAGATAATTCAGCAAATGCTTGCCCTAAATCATTTGTTTTTATTTCAGGGTTATTAAATTTTAAAGATATGCTATTAATCGTAAAAATGTCATTTCCACTACTTGTTGAATTATTCTTCTTATAGATTAAATGTAAATAGTACATTTTTCCACCTGTTAAAACAGTTGTATAATTTTTTTGATTCACATTACCATATATATATATAAATCTTCCTTTATTTTGACTATAATTAGGCACTGTAGTATTATCCGATATTATTGCATAACCACAATCATAATATGATTCACTTGAAATCATTGCATTTACTGTTAATGTATATTCTCCTCCAAAACCTGTTAAATCGATTGGAATATATGATGTTGCAACAGTATTATCTTTTCCTTTATTATTTGATACATATTTTGATTCCCCAGTTTTATCAAATCCATATTCGCCTTGAGTAATTACTGAATCACTTATTTGATTTTCGACCTTATATTTTTCTTCTATTTGTTCAATTTTAAATTTAGCACCTTTAAGCTTTTTATTTGAATCAAATTTATCTACTTTATTAATTACTAATTTCGTATGTTTAGACATATATTTAACAACAATATGCTTATTTTCTTTCATTTCCGTAAAGAATCCTGCTGGTATTGTATAACTTCCATCGTCACTCACAGTAAAATTTTGTGCTATTCCATTAATTTTTATTTGCACAATAGCATAGTTTTCATCTGGTACCATTTTTATTTCTTTTGTATTACTTTTTCCATAATCAACTGTTTCAAATGGGTTCTCATCTTCACCTGTTATAGTTCCACCTTTTACACCATTTATTTCTTCAACATCTGTTGTTATTTTATATTTATTTATTGTGTTTTTTATATTTAATTCTGTTATTTCTTTAATTTCTTCTCCTACATTTATTAATAATTGTGGATATTGATTATTTTTGTGTTTCCATACCGCTTCATAATATTTATTATCATTAGAGTTTAAAACATCAACAAATTCCATACTTTTCATATATTCATCAGATACTATTGGTGAGGATATTACTTCAGGTGCACTTATTTTTGCTGTATCCAAACAGTAAGAATTTCCATTATTAAATCCCAATCCTGATGCTTTTTTTGATGATGTTACATTTCCTGTATTATAACAGTATCTTACTGAATTAGCAATTCCAGCAGATTCGTCATTTCCTTTAACATTTCCTGTGTTATAACAAATATTTGCAGTATAATTTGAAATTCCATATGCACTTTCTGCTGCTGTTATATTTCCTGTATTGTAACAACATATTGCATGTGCTCCTATTCCACTAGCATCTCCATTTATAGAAATAACATCTCCTGTATTATAACAATATTCAGAACTCGAATCGCTAATACCTGCAGCAGCTTCTTTTCCAGTTATAGTACCTGCATTAAAATTTGATTCACAACTGATATTTACTCCTAATCCAAAAGCTTTTTCTCCAGTTATAGTACCTGCATTATAGCAATTTTTTACATCTCCATTTTTTCCTATTCCACTTGCATAGCTTTCAGAAATAACATCTCCTAAATTATAAGAATTTCTTACTATACCAGAATTAGTACATGGAATTATTCCACCAGCCTCTTGTTTTGATGAAATAGTTCCTGTATTATAGCAGTTTATGATAACTCCACTACCTATTCCTCCTGCTCCACCTTTATCATTATGTATATTTCCTGTGTTATAACAATTTATAATTTTACCTTCAACAGCAATTCCTGAAGTTATGAACTCTTCACCATTTATATCACATTTGTTATAACAATTAATTATACTCGGAGTCTTATTACTTGAAGCTACTATACCTGCAACACAATTTTTACCAATTATTTCACCTGTTATACCTACATTCTTTATTTTATAAGTTGCATTCCCAAATAACCCTACATTATATTTTTTTGAATTAATATATAAATTTCTTATCTCATTCTTCTGTCCATCAAAAACTCCTTTAAATGTATTTACTAAATTTCCATCTGAACTTCCAATTGGCGTAAATCCACATCCATTTTTATTTGTCAACTCTTCTTTCAATCCTTCAACTACGCCATTAGCATTCAAATCTCCAAATGCTTTCCTGTTTGGATTTTCATAAGAGCTATCATCTTCAAAATCTAATGTTTTAATTAATTTAACCATTTTATTTTCATAGGTATTACCTGAGTTTACATCATTAGAGAATTTAACTAAATCTTCTATAGAATCTATTTCTAATGCAACTTCTAATTCATTATCACCTTTTTCAGCATTATCAACTATATCTTGATATTTCTTTTCTAATTCATATATTTCTATATTACCATCTTCATCAACACCACTATTTTTATTTTCACCTATTTCGAAAAATTTCCAATAATTATTTTGACTATATTTTTCTGGTTGTTCAATTTCCTCTATTTTATATTTTGCTTCTCTTAATGGAATTGTAATTTCACCTTTCTCATCTGTTGTTATTACATATCTATCTTTTTCATCTTTTTTACCTACATAATTACCATTTGCATCTTTAGCAAAATCAACTGGATTATAATTTTCATTACATTCATATATAACAAATTTAACATTTGCAATAGGTGTTCCTGTGTCTGAATCAGTTTTTCTTATTTTAAATAATGGTTTATTTTGAACGATTAATTTTACTGTATTTCCATCTATTATTGTATTTTTTACTGTATTTAAATTATCCTTATCTTCAATTTCGATTTGTAAATTGTTTTCTGCATCTTTAATAACTTTAAAATTAATTTTCTCACCATTATTTGCATATCCTTCTGGTGATTGAAGCTCTTGTAAAGTATATTTTCCTGTTATATATTTTCCATCAACATATTGGTATAAATCTGATATATCTATACTCCCATCTTTGTTTGTGGTTACAATTTTCTCTATTCCTAAATCCTCATATTTAAATTTGAAAATTGCTCCTTGTAAAGTTTTCAATTTATCAAGCTCTTGTTCATCCGCATTTTCTTCTACTTTTAAAACTTGTAAATTATATGTTGGAATTTTTTCATTTGAAATTCTTAATGAAACTTTAATTAAATCATTTTCTTCTGTATTTTCTATATTTGCACTTGCAAAATTTGAGTTTTGACTTTCTATTTTTAGTTTTCCTTGTGCATCTTTTATTAATTTAAATTGTATATCTTCTGGTAAATAATATCCATCAGCTTTAATCTCTTTTAATGTATATGTTACATTTTGTTGTAATTTTTCAATAGTAACTTTTCCATTTAAATCTGTTCTATATACACTTCCTGTTTCAAGTATTTTAAATTGTACATTTTCTAATTTTTCGCCTGTTGCTATATCAATTTTTGTAATTTCAACATTATATCTTGGTTCATTTTCTACTGTTGTTTTTACAATATCTTTACCATTTGCATCTTTAGTTACAATTGGCACTGTTTTGAATTTATCTTGTGATGTAACATTTATAACCAATTCACCACTTGCATTTTCATTTGTTTCAAATTCTATAACATCAGTATTTAAAGAATAATTACTTGACTCTCTAATTTCTTTAAATACATATTTTGCATTAATATATAAATCTTTAAAAATCATTTTTCCATTTGCATCTGTTGTACAAATTTTAGAAGCAAATTCTTCTCCATTTTCATTAGTCTGCGTTAATTTATACCTTGCACCAGGAACTACTTTTTCCATTCCAAATTTATTTTTAATAACTTCCAAATCTAATTTTCTCGCAATACGAATACCCACTTTGTTTGGCTCTGTAGATATAGTTAACTTCCCACCATCAGTATCTAATTCATAAAATACTGCATGATTACTGTATGAAACCATATTATATTCTATTCCTTCTGGAATATTTACATTATAACTAAAATTATACTGTTTTCCTTTTTCCAAAACATATTCTTTCATATTTATTAAGTATGACTTAATTTCACTAAAGTCTTCTACATTTTCCAATAATGTCCATGCATTGGCTGGATTTGTTATATCTTTATCTGGATTTTCTTTTGTTGAATAATACACTACTGTTTTCTCTTGTAATTCTAGTGGTACTTGAATTCCTGTATTTTTCATTACTGTTGTAAACTGTGAATTCATTGAATTTCCATTTAAAATATAAGTATTTCCCTTATACGGAATTTTACCTAAGATTTGTACACCACTTACTACTGTTGTATAATTATTTGTTAGTTCCATACTTATAGTAGCTTCCCTTGTTTGTTTTTCGACATCTGCTACATTTGGTGCAATTGTTATTTCCTGTTTATTATTATAATTTGAAACTGTTTCTAAAGTAATTAATGATGTTGGTGATAATAAATCCAATCCTGTATTATTCGTTCCAACAATTTCTTCTGTATCATTGTTTCCATTTATATCATAAATATCTTGTGCTTGATAGTAATATTCACTGTTCCACTCGTTTGAAGCATACAATTTCAAACTTTTATGTGAAGTTGGTTTACGTGGATCTGGTGTCATATTACAATTTATATTTATTGTATATGATTCTTGATTTGCATTTTGTGTTATTATTTTTATAAAATATTGTTCATTTTCTTTGTATATTTCATATCCAACTAATTGCACATTATCATTACTTATTGTTACATCATTTATCTCCATATTTATAATTTCTTTTGGAATTTCTACAATATAGTTAGCATTTTTCCATTTCGAATCTCCTATATTATTATATCTTGCTGTTATTGTTATTTGTTGATTTTTTGTTGTTTCTTGTGTTTCTAATTGATTCTTGCTTACACTTATTGTTGCTATAGATTTTTCTTCTATGAATTCCGCATAATCTAATACATTTCTTGTTCCCGACTCTTGACCTTCTATATTACATATACCTGTTAAATATGTATATACTGTATTCATTTGTTTTAATTGTTCCAATTTATAATTTTGTATAAATTTAAGTGTTTGTAATTCTTTTACATTATAAACTGTTAATATATTATTTACATTTGCTTTACTTGTTTCTACACGTATATGTTTTATTGGTATTTCATATGTGTATGGATTTTGTTTTGTATATGTATTCCACTCTTTCACAGTAAATGTTTTTATTAATTCATTTGTATCATTGTTATATATTTTAATTTCTCCTGTTTCACCTAACATATTATCTGCATTCTCAAAATAAATTCCTGTATTTACTATATACTCATCCATAACTATATCTGAAAATTTATCGCCATATTTTTCACTTTCTTGTTTTGTTTCACTCATTATCATTGATGGAACTTCACCTGTTTGACCTCTAACAGCTATCCATTTTACTATAAACTTTTCATTTGGTGTTTGCTCATCTAGTTCCTGCTTATTATATAAATTAATTAAATTTTGTTTAGATATTACATATTTATAATATGGTTCTGTTATATATTGTTTATTATCATAATATGCATAAAAATTATATATTTCTCCTTGTGGTACATCCCTAAATAATACTGTTACTTGATCTTTGGCTATATTTGTTTTATAAGGATTTTCAAATTCTTCATTCTGATTATTATAACATGTATAATATCCAGTTATTGGCACTGTTATTGTTGTATAATTTTGTAATGAATCATATGCTTCTTGTGGATATGTTATTTCTACTGTATATGTATTACTGTTTGATAATGAACTTATTACTTTTCCATCTTCATCTATTTGTGATTCTCTTTTTATTGAAAGCACCTTTGTTTCTTCATCATATTTACTTTCAACATTACTATTTATACATTTAACTTCTGTTGGAGCAAAGCCTTTTAAATCTGGTATACTTAAGTTTAATATATTTTCTTTTAATATTAATTGTTTGTAAATCTCATTTATTTTTATATTTATAGAAATTGTATTGTTTTCCATATTATCATAATAATATGTTTTATTCTGTGTATATAAATTTGTTTCTGCCTTACCATACCAATCAATTATAACTGGTATTGTTTTGCTAATTTCAGTTTTTGTACCATCATCAGCAACATGAGTACCTGTTAAAGTAATTGTATTTACCTGATGTTTTTTTAATTCATTACTTACATTATTTAAATCATTTTGACTAATTCCTGCAGTATAATTATTAATATTATTTTCTAAATTAGCTATTACATTTCCAATTATTAACTTCTGTGTGCCTGCCTCAATTTTATTTAATTCAATTTCTTTAACATTGTTAGAAATATAAGTATTTTTCAATACATTATCTTTTACCATGTTCATTGCGTACTTAAAATTTTGACCGTTAATAGTTATTTTTCCATTTTCCAAATAACCATTAGAAAGTACATTTAAATCAATATACAATTGATCTGGTTCATTAATTTCTTTACAAGTTCCTAAAAGTTTTTCAGCATTTCCATCTCCATTTAAATTCCTTGTAAAAAACGCACTAAATAGCACATAATCACAGTTTTCAACTTTTGCATCTTCACCTGTTATTTGTGTATATGTACTTGCTTTTAAATTTTCTGGAGTTAATACATTTTTGGCATTATATACTTGAGTTATTTTCAAGCTTACAGCAACAATAACCATAGCTATTGCAATAATTATTGTTGTAAATAATATACCAATTTGTGTATTAGTTATTCCTTTTTTTGTTAATTTTTCTTTGAAATTTAACATCGTTTTACACCAACCTTTTTTTTATTTATTAATATAATTCTAACAATATTTATATTACAAATAAACTACACAAAAGTGCCATTTTTCGACACTTCTCTACGGATTTAGTATGTTACAGTTTTATTACATTTGTATGATATTTTAGTTACTTATTTGTAACATTTTAATAAACAAAACTTACCAATTTTCTAAAACTCTTTTTTCCGTAAGTTTTTTATTTTTTAAATATTATAATTTCCTCCATTCTCTACAAAAAAAGTTGCTTCAAGAAACTATATTCCTTGAAGGAACTTTTTTAATTTATCAATTTCAACTACATATTAACCTACATAGCGAACTTTTTAATAACAACTATACCACCAGCAATTATTGTAATAACCCCAACTGCTATTGCTACATATATAATATTTTGTGAACCTGTTCTAACTTGTAACATTACTTTATCACCATCTTCATCATCTTCTTTTGGTACATCTGTGAAATTGTTTGGTGTTGAGTCTTTATCAGGTGCTCCGTAATCATTATAATCTTCACTAATTTCTGCGTAATTTACTTTTTCACCTAAGTTTTCTTCTGAATTCATCCAAGTTAAAACTACTGTAACATCTGCTGTTTCTCCTGGTTGTAATAATGTATCTTTCAAATAATCTGTTGTAATTGTTCCATCTTCTTCATTTAGAACCCAACCATATTTAGTATTATCTTCCTCAACAAATTTCAATCCTGCAGGAATATGGTCTTTTATTTCTTTTGCATATCCTTCTAATTTTCCTTGGTTTTCAACTCTTATTTGATATGCAAATTTAACAGTTATTTCGCTTAATTTTTCTTTCTTAATTGATACATTTACTAATTTTGATTTATCACTTGCACTATGTTCACTATCATATTCTGTTGCTTTTCCATCTTCAATAACAATTGCTTTTGTTACCCATTTATATAATGCTAAATCAAAATATCTTACTTTAATTTTTTCAATATCTTGGTCATCATCTTCATCCACCCATTTATTTGGTGTTGAATCTCTATCTGTTACTGGATTTCCATCCTTATCTGTATTTTCTGTAATTTGTGCATAATTTGTTATTTCTTTATTTTCTTCATTTGTAGGTTTAACTTTAAACTCTACTTTTATATCTTTATAATTATCTGATGTAATTACACCACTTTCATAATTAAATGCTTTAATTAAATTTGGATTTTCCCCTGTTAATCCAGATTCAGCCATCCTTATTTCGCCATTTTCCTTAGATAAATAATCTGTAACTATCAATTCAGCTTCTTCTATATTTGCTGTTGATACATATATTGAATCATTATATCTTATCATAGCTCTACCTTCAGACTCATCAGCACTTGCAATCTTTTTATACATAATCCATCTATATTCGGCATTCAAGTTAGTTGGTTTACCACTTTCATCATAAGATGGTGCAACCATTTCTACACCTTCTGGTATATCATCCATTACCATAGATGCATATCCATCTATTTCACCTTCATTATAAATACGTAATGTATATTCTACCACATCTTTTGGACTTACTACTTTAGCCTCTTTTGTGTGTTTATACTCAGCTGTTGTAGATTCACCACTTACTAATTTAGTTGTATCTACTATTGGTTCTCTTGAATCTTTACCTTCAAGTTTATTACCATTTACACCAGAAATAAATTTACGTAAAGATAAATCAAATTCTTTTTCTACAGTTATAATAATTTTTTCAATATCTTGATCATCATCTCTTGGGCTATCTTCCCATTTATTTGGTGTTGAATCTCTATCTGTTATTGAATTTCCGTTATCATCTGCATCTTCTGTAATTTGTGCTTTATTTATAATTACTTCATTTTCTTTATTTGTAGATTTTACTTTAAATTCAACTCTTACTTCTTTATAATCTGGCTCATACATTTGTTGTGGGTCAAAATGTTTTATTAAATTAATATTCTCTGAATTTGCTCCGCCATTGTTTTGTAAAAGTTTTTCACCATTTACCTTAGATAAGTAATCTGTAACAATTACTTCAGCTTCTTTCGAATCATTTGTTAATACATATGTATTTCCAGCATATGAAATTCTATTCTCAGGAATTGTAACTTCATTATTTTTAGCTTTTCTATACATTTTCCATCTATACTCTGAATTTAATTTAGATGTATAATCTGTTCCATCACCAGGAACTATCATCTCTAAACCTTCTGGTACATCATCCATTATAAGTTCAGCATAACCATCTTGTTCACCTTCATTGTATACACGAATTCCATATTCAACAGTATCTTTTATATGTACTCCTACTGGTTCTTTACTATGAACATATTTAGCTGTGGTATCTAATCCATTTGCTAAGTCAATAGTATTAACTTGTGGTACTCTTGAATTTTCACCTTCAAGTTTATCACCATTTACGCTTATAATAAATTTACGTAATGCTAAATCGAAATATTTTTCTTTGTTTTCTATTTTTATACTAACATTATAGTTACCAACACTTATTTTATCTTCAGAAACACTTATTATAACATCAACATTATTTCCGTTTTCATCTTCTGTACTATATCTTGCTGTTCCATATTTTAAGTTATTATGCATTGCAGTACCTTCTGGTCTTGGTTCTGTAAAATTAATATAATATCCTACTATACCAACTTCTCCATTATCTTTTTCCTTTTTCTCTATGAATATCCAGAAAGGACTTTTTAATTTTGCATATTTACCACTATTAGTAGCTATTTCTTCAATTTTGTATTGATCTAAACCACCAATACCACCATCTGAATTTGATAATTCATATAATCCTAATTTTTCTGTATAACCTTGTTCATTAGTTTTATATGTTTGATCATTTACAGCTAAGTCTATACCTTCAATTCCTTTTGAATTATCTAAAGCTGAAATTTTTTGTAATTGTAACGTATAACCTGTTGTAACTTTAATTTTTTCAAAATCATCATCATCTTGTTGTCCTGCATAATTCATGAATTTTCCAACTTTAATATTACTATAATATCTAGCCCATGCACTACCGCATTTACCATCTAAAGTATTTTTATCGCTACCTTGTGGGGCTTGCCATTCACCATCACCTTGTGTTTGTGAATCTCTATCTTTTGTTGTTGCCCCATAAAATGTTTGATATTCAGATATTTCCGCAACATTTGTTAATAAACCTCTTACTTGTCCATTAACTTTACATGTTACTGTTACATAATCATATTTTGGTAAAGTACCATCATATTTATTAATAAAATTGTTCTTCATAGCTGTAATTTTTAATACATTATTTTCACCAATAATATAATCTGTACCAGCCGTTAAAACATTACCTTTATAATCTACAGAAACAAGTTCTAATCCTTTTGGAATATAATCTGTAATTTCACTTGCTGTTGCATCAACACTTCCTTCATTATAAATTCTAATTTGATATGTTACTGTATCATTAACTTTAACTTCTATTGGTGTTTTATTTAAGTAATAATCTGCTGTTGTTACATAAGAATATTTATCTAAAAATTTAGTATTAACTTCTACTTCACCATTTTTAAATCTTTGATATTTTTCTTGTAAATCATTTACAGAAGTAGTATTTACTTGTGTTATTACTTTTTTTAATACTAAATCTATTTCCCCTACAACAACTTTTTCAAAATCATCATCATCTTGTTGACCTAAATAATTTTTAAATTTACCTTCTTCTATTTTATTAACCTTATTACCTGAATAATTTTGCCAACGATATGAATTTCTATTTACTGTTTCATTATCACTTGGTTTGCTATTAACTGGATTTTTCCAGTTCTTTGGTTCTGAATCTCTATCTTTACTTTGTTTTCCATCTTCTGTTTTGTACTCAGAAATTTCTGCAACATTTGTTAAAACTCCAGATGCTACATCTTTAATTTTGCATTCAACTGTTACATAATCACATGAAAGCTCATTACCTCCATCAAATTTTGAAATTAAAGGTTTATTATTTAAAACACTTATTTTTAAAACATTTTTATCTGAATCATATGTATAGTCTGTATTAACTTTTAAAGGTGTTTTTTCATTTTTGTAATACACATTTGCAAATTCCATACCTGTTGGAATATAATCTATAATTTCACTTGCTGTTGCATTTTCTTCAGAACTTTCGTTGTATATTCTAATTTGATATTTTATTGTACTTCCCTTTTGTACTAAAACAGGAGTTTTATTTAAATAATATTCTGCATCAAATTTTCCATTTTTTAAAGGTGTAGTATCTACTCTTAATTTATCATCACCTTGTGTTAATCTATCATATTTTGATTCTATTCCATTTGATTCTTTTACTTCTTTACCATCAACTTCTGTTATTATTTTCTTTAATGCTAAATCTATAATTTTTTCTGTTTTTGGATTTTTAATTTTTAAATCAATTGTTTTTACATTTTCTACAGTTATTACATTTGCTTCAACTTCTGATGCTAATTGCGCATCTTCTGTATCATCATTATTAAATACTTTAGCAATTACTGCTGATGGTTTTCCATTTTCTAGAGTAACTTCTAATTTTATATATTTGTTATAAAAAATGTTATCATAACCTTCTGCTGCATTTTCTTCTATAACTTTATATATAATAGTATTATTACCAGCCTCTATATTATCTGTTAAAGAAACTGTTCCTGTTAAATCAATGTTTTCATACAATGGTTTTTCTAAACCATCTCTTGAAATAGTATATTCTGTACCTTGAATTAATGTAGTTTCATCTTCTTTGCTAACCTTTCTTATTTGTAAAGGTATTGTATTATCTGGTGCATTTGTTACTGTTAATGTTAATGTTGAAATTTCATCAATTTCATCTAAACTTCCAGTTACTGCAAATTTAACACCATTCTCTTCTATTATAAAAGAATCTTTTTGAGTATTATCATCAATAACTATTTTTTGTTCACCACATATAACTGTGTATTTCTTTACTAAGAAAGTATCATTTATATATGCTTTTTCTACATCAACAGTTATTTCGGAATTTAATTTGGTATATCCTGTATTTGTACCTAAATTAATTTCTGTTATTTTATATGTATCCTTTTTTAATGAATTAAAATCTATTGGTTGTATTACTGTATTTGTGTAGCCTTGTGCATTTGTTGCTTCTAAAGTTATATCTGTTGTTGTTGGTTTACTATTTTCTCCCTCAAAAGAAGTTTTACTTGCTTTAAATATTACTCCTTGTAAAGGTGTTTTATCACCTGAAGAAATTTTTCTAAATCTAATTCCATATTTTGAATCTTGAATAACTTTATTTGATATTTCAACAGTTAAATTATTATCTGATAAATTAACTATTACATTCAATTTTACACCTTTTTTATTTATACATGTAAGTTTTGATTCTCCATGGGTTCTCATTCCATTTAAACCATTACCTGGATATATACTCTTACCATATCTGAAATAATAACCTTGTACTTTTCCAGCCTCTACAACTAATTCTATTTCTATTGGCTCATCTAATTGTTCATATTTACTATTTTCAACTTCTTCTATTTTATATTTTATTGAACTATTTCCATAATTACTTAGTTCTTGTTCATACATTATTTGAGAATCTTGTGTTTCTACATTTTCAAAAACTTCTGGCTGTTCTCCTGATGTTTCTCTTGTTATATTAAATTTAACATCATTTACACCTTCATTATTTGATGATGCATTTACTTTCTTTAATTTTAAGCTATATTTTGATTTCACAATTACTTTTTCAAAGTCATCGTCATCACCTTTATTTCCATTTATACCTGCATCTT
>USQY01000029.1 GCA_900557045.1 uncultured Clostridium sp. | reverse complement strand
AAGATGCAGGTATAAATGGAAATAAAGGTGATGACGATGACTTTGAAAAAGTAATAGTTGCACCAGATTTAGCATTAAAAAAGGTAATTACAAAAATAAAAAGAGAGAATAAAGAATTTGAAGATGTAACAAAAGAAAACGGATTTAATGTAGATAGAAAAACAAATGAAATAGAAAACAATATAGGAGTAGATGTTACACCATTAAAAAATGGTGATACAAATGCTACGTATACAATGAATAAAACACCAGTACAAGTAAAAATTGGTGATGAGATACAATATGATATACGAATATATAATGAAGGAAAAACAAAAGCAAAAGCAATTACAGTAAAAGATTATCTTCCAAAAGGATTAATTTTAAGTGATTTAGAAAACTGTAAAGTAAAATATAAATATAAAAATGAAGAAAAAGAAATAGAATATTTTGCTTGGGATGAATACAAAGCGGAGGGTGAAAAAATAAATACAAAAAATTATTTTTTATATGCTGACAGAGCGGGAACAATTGATATACACCTAAACGATATAGAATATATAGACGCATTTGATGGAAATAATTTATCATATGGTACTATTACAGTAATATGTAAAGTGCAAGAAAATGCAACAGGAGTATTGACTAATGTTGCAGAAATAGTAGAATATAAATCTGAAAATAATAATAAAGATACTTCAGATGTAGATTCAACAGTATATAACTGGAATCTAAGTGATAAAGACCCTTATGGGGAAGATAAAGGCTCAGAGGCATGGCGCAATTATGCTACTGGTAAACAAGGTGAATTAGATGGAAACTGGCATACAGATTTTCTAGCACAAGATAATTCTATTATAGAAAGTATTGATGAACAAGGTAATAAAAAGTACAAACAAGGTGATGACGATGATTTCGAGAAAGTAATTATTTTAAATGAATATAAATTACAATTACAAAAGGTTTCTAGTGAAAATAATGCGGAAAAACTTGCAGGAGCAAAATTCTATATAAGTGATAGAAAATATGATGTAAACAATGTAAATCTAGAAAATACTTATGTAACAAATGAATATGGAGAAACTTCGAATGTAGTAACAGGAATTACTTATGCTGATAAATCTGATGAATATGATGTATTTTATATAAAAGAATTAAATACTTCTAATGATCAAAGATATAATTTGTTAGATGCAGAATTAATTTTTGAAGTAAAAAAGGAAGTTAATTCTACTACAGGTGTAGTTAATGTATCAAGTTATTGTATAACAGCAAGGAAAAATAATGAAACATATAATGAGTCTGGATTTGTATCAATAAATGAGGAAACTGAATTAGAGGTACCTGATATTTCTAAAGGAACTGTAAAAATTAAAGTAAAATATGATACTGAAAATAACATGTTTATCATTACAATTCCAAACAATAAAATAGCAGGAACATATAGTATAGAATTAATAAAAACTGCAGACAATTTTAAAAAATTTGGCGAAGGAATTGAATTTAAACATACAAATAATCCAAATGGAGAAAAAACAAATAGTAGAGGAAGAATAACATTAGTAGATTCATATTCAATTACTAAAGATAATGTCGGGAAAACAGATGTATATGCAATTACAGAAGTAGAAGATAATGAAAATAATTTACTAGAATTAGCTTCACCAATAACTGTAAAAGTACAAAAAACAGCTGATTCAGGTAAATATGTAGTAAACAGTGTAACAGTAGAATGTGATGGAAATACTAAAACAATTAAAAGAACTGATTCTACAAATTCTATTGAATTAACTGATTTATCAACAGTGAATTCTGAAGTAAAAACTAAAGTAAAAGTAACATTAGATAAAACTACACAAAAAATAACAATTGAAGCTGATAACCCAGTAGTAACTGGAAAATATAGCCTATATTTAAAAAAGGTTGTATCAGGGGCACCAATACAAAATGTAACATTTAAGGTAGATAGCAAAAATTTACCAGCTACAAATAATTCAGGAATAACAACTTGTACAGAAAATAAACAAATTACTACTGATAGTCTTCAAGATGATGAATACAATATAGAAGAAATTAGTGTAGATACAAACAAATATGTAAAAATAATAAATCCTATAAAGTTAACAGTAAAAAAAGGACTTGATTCAGATGGTAGAAATTATGTAGTAACAGGAATGAAACTTGAAGCAACAGGAAGTGTGTCTACTATTTTTAAAGAAGGTAGTAAAAGAGTTTCACTACCAGGAGTAGTTTTAAAAGATGGTACAACAGTAACAATAACTGCAACTTTGAATTCAGATACACAAGCTATAACATTACAAATACCAAATAAAGGAATGCAAGGATTATATACATTAAAAATTAAGAAAGTAAATGTAGCAAATAATAATCCGATAGGAAATGTAACATTTGGAATAAATCAAAAAATAAATGGAATAAGTAACACAATTACCACGGAAGCAACAGATACAGAAGGTTTAGCAAATGTTTCAAATGTAGAGTTAACAAATGAAAACATAAACAAAGTAGATACATATACTATAAATGAGATAAACATAGATGATTCATATGTTAAATTGGAAAATTCTATAAGTTTAGATGTAACAAAAGAAGTAAAAACAGATAGTACATATGGAGTTAAGAACATAGTGTTATATCAAGGTAATAACAGAACTGTATCAGGGACAAATGTAAATTTGGAGAATATACAATTAAAAGATGGTTCTACAGTTACAGTTAATGCAACAGTAGAAGACAATGAAATAATTGTAACAATTCCAAATAAATTGATAACAGGAAAGTACAGTATAGACTTGTTAAAAACAGCTGGAAATTATAGCACAAAAATACCAGGGGTAACATTTAATCGTTTATATAAAAATAGTACAAAAGTTGCAACAACAGATTCTAACGGGAAAATTAGTTTAGTAAAAGAAATTATAATTAATAAAAACAATATTAATACAGAAGATACATTTGAAGTTACAGAAGTTGAAGATAAATATAATAATATATTAGAATTAGCTTCACCTATAACTATTACAGTAGGAAAAACAACAGATAATACTGCTGGAAAATATGTAGTAAATAAAGTAACAGTAGAGTGTAATGGTAATACTCAAACAATTAATAGAACTGATTCTACAAATTATGTTGAATTAACTAATTTACCAACAGTAAATCCTGAAATAAAAGCTAAGGCAAAAGTAACATTAGATAAAACTACACAAAAAATAACAGTTATGGTAGATAACCCATATATAAATGGAAAATATAGCGTGAACATAAAAAAATATGATAATGATGGAAACCCAATGCAATACATTGTTTTTAAAGTAAATGGGAAAACATTAACAGCTACAAATGCACAAGGTATAACTACTTGTGTTTCTGAAAAAGCTATTACTAAAGATGATTATCAAACAGCTGATACATATGTAATTGATGAGTTCAAAGTAAATGAAAAGAATTATGTGAAATTATCTAATAAAATAAAATTAACAGTAAAAAAAGGTTTAAATGCAGATGGTAAAAAATATGTAGTTAAAGGAATAAGGCTTGACGAAATTGACAGTAATAATAAAATAAAAAATAGTAGTGAAACAACAGATGGTACTAAGGTTGAATTGAAAGGAATAAAATTATCAGATGAAAAATCAACAGTAACAGTAGTAGCAACTTTAGATAAGGAAACACAAACAATAACATTAGGAATACCAAATAAAAAAGTAACTGGAAGTTATAGTATGAATTTAATAAAAACAACAAATAACTTTAAAACTCCAGTTCAAAATGTAGATTTTACATGGATAAATTCTTCAAATGTTAAAACAAGTGAAACAACAGATACATTTGGATATATAGATATAATTGATAAATATACAATTACTAAAGAAAATATTGAAAAAACAGATAGTTATACAATTACAGAGGTTGAAGATGCAAGTAATAAAATATTAGAGTTAGCTTCAAATATAGTTATAAGAGTAAGTAAAACAACAGAATCAGGTAAATATGTAGTAAGCAAAGTTGAAGTTACATGTGGAGATACTAAAAAAACAATTACTAGAAGTGATTCTGCAAACTATGTTGAATTAACTAATTTACCAACAGTAAATTCAGTAAAAACAACAACTTTAAAAGTAACACTAGACAAAACTACACAAAAAATAACAATATATGCAGATAATCCTACAATAGATGGAAAATATAATATAAAATTGAAAAAAACTTCTTTATCAGGTACAGGAATAAAAGATGTAATATTTAGTATTAATGGAACAGAGTTAAATTCTACAAATACAAGTGGTGTAACAACTGCAGTAAGTGGGAAAAATATTACATCTGAAAATGTTAATAAACCAGATACATATACTATAAAAGAAGTTGAAGTTGATGAAAATAAATATGTAAAATTAGATAATCCTATAAAATTAACAGTAAAAAAAGGCTTAGATGCAGAAGGAAGAAACTATGTAGTAACAAAAGTAAAACTTGAAGGACAAGGACAATCATCAACTATATCTACAAAAGAAGCAAACAGTGTGTCTTTAAAAGGAGTACTTCTTAGTGACGGTTCAACAGTTACAGTAAATGCAATTTATAATTCTAATACAAAAACTGTAACAGTAACAATACCAAATAAAGATATGGAAGGAAAATATACACTACAACTAAAAAAAGTTAATACAACAAAAAGTGATGAAATAAAACCAATTAGAGATATTATATTTGGAGTATCTACAACAATAAATGGAGTAGATGAAACAAAAACAACTCTTCCAACAGATGCAAATGGAATTGCAAAAGTAGCAACTGTTACTTTATCAGATGCAGATTTGAATAAAACAGATACATACACTATAGAAGAAAAAAATATACAAATTAATGGCAAATATGTTAAATTAAAAGAAAAAATAAGTGTAGATGTAACAAAAGAAGTAAAAACAGATAGTACATATGGTGTTAAAAACATAGTATTATACCAAGGCGATAATAAAACAATAGCTGGTACTGACGTAAATTTAGAGGTTGAATTAGAAGATAACTCTAAAGTTGTAATTAATGGTTCAGTAAATAATAATTTAATAACTATTACAATTCCAAACAAATTGTTTACAGGTAGTTATAATATGAATTTAATAAAAACTGTAAATAATGCAAGACTTGAAGGAATAACATTTAATCGTGTATATAAAAATAGTACAAAAGTTGGAAAAACAGATTCTAATGGTGAAATTAATTTAGTAAAAGAAATTGCAATTAATAAAAACAATGTTAATACACCAGATACATTTAAAATTACAGAGGTTGAAGATACAAAAAATAATGTAGTAGAACTAGCCTCACCAATAAATATAAAGGTAGAGAAAACAGAAAGTGGAGAAAATTATATTGTAAATAAAGTAACAGTTTCTTGTGCTACAACTTCTAATAAAAATGATACAAAAGAAATTGTTAAACAAGAAGGAAAAGCTAATTTTGTGGAATTTAACAATGTTAAAACAGTAGATGGAAATAGAAATGCAAAAATTAAGGTTACACTTAATGAAAATGCACAAACAGCAGATGGAATTAATCAAACAATAACAGTACAAGTAGATAACCCAAAAATAGATGGAAAATATAATTTATGTATAGAAAAAACTCTATCAGGAGAACCATTAAAAGACATGATATTCAATGTAGATATTAATGGAACTGTAAAAGAGCTAGAAGCAACAAAAGAAGATGGTTTAACAACTGTAATAACTGAAAAAAATATTACAACAGAAAATGTCAATACACTAGATACATACACTATAAAAGAAATTAAAACAAAAAATGAACAAGATAAAGCTAAATATATAAAATTAGCAGATCCAATAATATTAACAGTTAAAAAAGGATTAGATGCAGAAGGAAAAAATTATACAGTTACAGGAATGAAACTTCAAGGAACTGGTAATGCTTCTAATACTATATCTTCAGAAGGTGAAGATACTGTTAGTATATCAGGTGTAGGTCTTGAAGATAAAAAGTCAACAGTTACAGTAACAGCAACTTATAATTCAGATTCAAAAACAATAATATTACAAGTACCAAATGAAGGAAAAGAAGGTTTATACACTGTAAAAATTAAAAAGGTAAGTTTGGCAACCGAAACAGAAAAATCAAAAGTATTAAAAGGTGTAAAATTTACAATTGATAGAACAATTAAAGGAATAAGCGATACAATTACTCCAACAACAAATTCAGAAGGTATTGCAAAAATAGCAAGTGTTACATTAACAGATAATGATGACATGGATGAAGTAGATACATATGAGATAAATGAAATAAATACAGATAGTTTAAAAGATTCATATGTAAGTCTACAAAAATCAATAAAATTAGATGTATACAAAAAATCTGTTAATAATAAATATAGTGTTAAAAATATAGTACTATATCAAGGTAATAATAAAACAACAGCTGGAACTAATGTAAATTTGAAGGTAAAATTAGCTGATGATACACAAGTTACAATTAATGCTAAATTACAAAATGATGAAGTAATTGTTACAATTCCAAATAAATTGATAACAGGAAAGTACAGCATAAAATTAATAAAAAATACTAATGATTTTACAGAAAAACTTAAAGGAATTACATTTACACATAATAATAATTTATTAGGTGAAGAAACAGATGATAATGGTGAAATAGTAATAGAAGATAATTACCAAATTACAAAAGCTAATGTTGGAACAATAGATGCATATACAATTACAGAAGTTGAAGACAAACAAAATAATGTATTAGAATTAGCTTCACCAATAACTGTAAAAGTAAAGAAAATTACAGAAGGTGGAAAATATGTAGTAAGTAAAGTTAAAGTTGTATATGGAGATACAACAAAAGATCTTTACAGAAGTAACAATGGTAATTTAAGTAGTGTTATTTTAGAAAATGTACCAACTGTAAAAGATGATAAATTAACTAATATAAGTGTTTCACTAAACAAAGAAACACAAGAAATAACAGTAGGAGTAGATAACCCACAAATAGAGGGAGAATACAACTTAAAATTAAGCAAGGTTTCACAAGAATATGTAGAAGGCAAACTAGAAGAAAAACCTATATCAGGAGTAGTATTTACTGTAAACGATAAAAAACTTACAACAAATAAACTTGGTACAATAAAATACAGTGCTGATAACATAAAAATAAATTCAAACAGTTTGAAAGATGATGAATATATTGTAAGAGAAATAGCTGTTGATGAAAATACATATGTAAAATTAAAAAGCCCTGTAATATTAACAGTAAAAAAAGGTTTAGATGCTGATGGTAGAAATTATGTAATAACAGGAATGAAACTAGAAGCAACTGGAATAAAAGGCAGTATATCTAGTGAAGGAAATAAATCTGTTACATTAAAGGGAGTAGTGCTAAAAGATGGTACAACAGTTACAGTAACAGCAACTTTAGATGAAGCAACACAAACAATAACACTAAAAATACCAAACAAAAAAATAAAAGGTTCATATTCACTAAAAGTTAAAAAAGTAAATGCAACAGATAGTAATAAACCAATGGATGGAGTAGTATTTGGAATATCCACACTAATAAATGAAGTAGAAGACACAATAATTACAGCAGCAACAAATACAGAAGGTATGGCAGATGTAACAACTGTTGAATTAACAAGTAATGATATTAACAAAGTAGACACATATACAATAGATGAAGTAAAAGTAGATAGTTTATACCTTAAATTAAAGAACCCTATAAATCTAGATGTATACAAAAATGTACAAAATGGTACATTTGGTGTCGAAAAAATAATGTTATACCAAGGAGAAAATAAATCTACAATTGGACAAGATGTAGAATTAAAAGTAGAATTAGAAACTGGACTAAAAGGCATAGTTGAAGCTAATGTAGCAAATAACATAATTACTGTTACAATTCCTAATAAATTAATTAAAGGAAAATACAGTATGAATGTAATAAAAACAAAAAATGGAAGCCCTATTAGTGGTGTTACATTTGAAAACAGTGTAAGTGAAGAACCAGTAACAACAGATAAAAACGGTAAAATTACTGTTGTAGAATCATGTGAAATTAATAAAAATAATTTGAATACAGTAGATACATATACAATAAAAGAAGTTGAGGATAAGAAAAATAATATATTAGAATTAGCTTCACCAATAACTGTAAAAGTACAGAAAAAACAATTCGGAAATTTATATGTAGCAGATAAAATAACAGTAGCATATGGAAAAACAGTAAAAGAAATGTATAGAAATGATACAATTGAAATAACAGATGCAACAACTGTAAATTCAAATAAAAAAGCAAATATAAAAGTAACATTTGATAAACCTAATGAAACAATAATAGTAAACATTGATAACCCAGAAGTAGATGGAAAATATAGTTTGTTCATAGAAAAAACTCTATCAGGAGAACCATTAAAAGATATGATATTCAACGTAGATATTAATGGAACTGTAAAAGAGCTAGAAGCAACAAAAGAAGATGGTTTAACAACTGTAATAACTGAAAAAAATATTACAACAGAAAATGTCAATACACTAGATACATACACTATAAAAGAAATTAAAACAAAAAATGAACAAGATAAAGCTAAATATATAAAATTAGCAGATCCAATAATATTAACAGTTAAAAAAGGATTAGATGCAGAAGGAAAAAATTATACAGTTACAGGAATGAAACTTCAAGGAACTGGTAATGCTTCTAATACTATATCTTCAGAAGGTGAAGATACTGTTAGTATATCAGGTGTAGGTCTTGAAGATAAAAAGTCAACAGTTACAGTAACAGCAACTTATAATTCAGATTCAAAAACAATAATATTACAAGTACCAAATGAAGGAAAAGAAGGTTTATACACTGTAAAAATTAAAAAGGTAAGTTTGGCAACCGAAACAGAAAAATCAAAAGTATTAAAAGGTGTAAAATTTACAATTGATAGAACAATTAAAGGAATAAGCGATACAATTACTCCAACAACAAATTCAGAAGGTATTGCAAAAATAGCAAGTGTTACATTAACTGATAATGACAATATGGATGAAGTAGATACATACGAAATAAATGAAATAAATACAAATAATTTAAACAATTCATATGTAAGTTTACAAAGCCCAATAAAATTAGAAGTGCATAAAAAATCAGCTGACAATAAATATAGTATTGACTACATAGTATTATGTCAAGGACAAGAAAATAAGAGTGAAGAAAAAACAAATGTTAATTTACAAGTGAAATTAGCAGATGGTACACCAGTTACAGTTAATGCTAAAGTGCAAAATGATGAAATAATAGTTACAATTCCAAATAAAATAATAAATGGAAATTATAGTATAAAATTAACAAAAAGCACTAATAATTTTGCAAAAAAACTTAAAGGTGTTGTATTTACACACAACAATAGTGCATTAGGTGAAAAAACAGACAGTAATGGTGAAATAGTAATAGAAAATAATTATAAAATTACTAAAGATAATGTTAATACAGAAGATACATATACAATTACAGAGGTCGAAGACAAGCAAAATAATGTACTAGAATTGGCTTCACCTATAAACATAACAGTAGGTAAAACAACAGATAATACTATAGGAAAATATGTAGTAGATACTGTGAAAATTTCATGTGGAAATGTAACAAAACAGCTTTCTAGAAATAGTGAAAATAGAGTTGTTTTGGAAAACTTACCAACTGTAAAAGAAGGTAAACTAACTAAAATAAATGTTACACTTAACAAAGAAACACAAGAAATAATAATAGATGTAGATAACCCAGAAGTAGATGGAAAATATAGTTTGAATTTAAGAAAAGTTTGTAGTGGAGTAGGTGTAGAAGGAGTAGTATTTAATGTAAATGAAACTAATTTATCTGCTACAAATGCTTCAGGCATTACAAAATGTGAAGAAAATAAAACTATTACAAGTAGTACACTTCAAAGTGATGTATATACTGTAGAAGAAATTTCAATAGATACAAATAAATACATAAAATTAGCAAAACCAGTTACATTAACAGTTAATAAAGGATTAGATGCAGATGGTAAAAACTATATAGTCACAGGTATGAAACTTGAAGGAACAGGCAAAAATTCTACTACTATATTTAAACAGGGAGTAAACAGTGTTTCATTATCAGGAGTAATCCTTGAAAATGGCTTAAATAATGATTTGAAAAATACTCCAACAGTTACAGTAAAAGCAACATATGATGGAAATGTTATAACAGTTGAAATACCAAATAAAGAAATACAAGGTATATATAGCTTAAAAATTAAAAAAGTAGATGAGGAAAATACACCAATTAGCAATATATATTTTGAAGGATCTTCTATAATAAACAAAACAACAGATACATTTACAACAGAACCAACAAATGCAGAAGGAATAACAAATGTTAAAACAGTTAAATTAACAAAAGAAAATTATACAACAACAGATACATTTACTATAAATGAAGTAAACATAGATAATTCATATATTAAATTACAAAGCCCAATAGCTTTAGATGTAAACAAATATATCAAAGACAATAAATATGTTGTTAAAGAAATAGTGCTATATCAAGATGAAAATAAAACAACTGCAGGAAATAATGTAGAATTAGATAATGTTAAATTAGCAGATAATTCTATAGTTAAAATTACTGCAAGTGTAGAAAATAATGTAATTACAGTTACAATTCCAAATAAAACAGTAACAGGAAAATATAGCATGGATGTAGTAAAAACAACAGAAGATTATACTACAACAATCCCAGGAATGACATTTAAACGTATATATAAAGATAAAATAAAAGTTGTAACAACAGATGATGAAGGTGTGGCTAATTTAGTAAAAGAATTTGAAATTAATAAAAACAATTTAAACACAATAGATGAATATGAAATTACAGAAGTTGAAAATGTAACAAATGAATTTTTAGAGTTACAAAACGCAATAACTGTAAAAGTACAAAAAACAAATGATTCAGGAGAATATGTAGTAAATAAAGTAACAGTAACATCTGGAAATTCTAAAGGTGAAATTACAAGAGCAGGTGATAAAAATTATACAGAGTTAGCTAATTTGCCAACAGTAAATCCTGATGTGAAAACTAAAGTAAAAGTAACATTAGATAAAAATACACAAAAAATAACAGTATATGTACAAAACCCACCAATAAGCGGAAAATATGGATTGAATTTAAGAAAAGTATGTGGTGAAAAAGGTATATCAGGAGTAATATTCACAGTAAATGGAGAAAAATTAGAGGCTACAGATGAAGATGGTATGGTAAAATATCTAAAAAATCAACCTATTACAGATATTACAAATGAAGACACTTATACTGTAGAAGAGATTTCTGTAGACACAAATAAATACATAAAATTAGCAAAACCAGTTACATTAAAAGTTCAAAAAGGGTTAGATACAGATGGCAAAAAATACATTGCAACAGGAATAAAACTTGAAGGAACAGGAATAACAAATGTAGAAACAGGAGAAACAGGAATAGTTTCACAACAAGGGCAATTAGTATCAGAAGGAAAAATTGGAGTTAAATTAAATGTAATTCTTGAAAATAAAGCAGAGGCCACATTACAAGCAATTTTAGATGTAAATTCACAAACAATAACATTTAAAATAAAAAATGAGTTAATAAGAGGTATATATGCATTAAGAATTCGTAAGGTAGATACAAACAATAATGCTCCAGTTGAAAATGTAACATTTAATATATCTGCGAAAATAAATGAAAAAAATAAAACAATAAAAACAAATGCAACTAATAACGAAGGAATAGTAAATATAGGTAGAGTTACATTAGCAAATGAAACACTAGATAAAGCAGATGTATATGAAATAAATGAAATAAATGCAGATAATTCATATATTAAATTAAAAAATCCTATTTATTTACAAGTAAATAAATGTATAAATAATTATAAATACTGTATTAAAGATATAGGACTATACAAAATTAAAGATGGTAAGCCTGATACTATAGGAAACAATGTAAAATTGGAAAATGTAGAATTAAAAGATGGAACTAAAGTTGAAGTTACGGCAACTGTAGAAGATAATATAATAACTATTACAATTCCAAATAAACCAGTAGAAGGAGAATATAATATAAATATTCAAAAATATGACGAGAACTTTACTAATAGATTAGCTAACACTAAATTTGAATATTCTATAAATAATGAAACACCAAAACAAGAAGTTACAAGTGAAGTTATAGATGAAAACAATGGTGGTGAAATTGCATTACCAAAATATAAAATTACAAGAGAAAATGTTGGAATAACAGATAAATATGTAATTACAGAAATAGAAACACCATCAAAAACTTACCTAAAACTAGCAGAACCATTAGAGTTAAATGTAACTAAGGAAATAATTGAAGGAGTATATGTAATAAAAGATATTACTTTGAAAAACTCTACAGAAAGTGTAACACTAAGTAAAGAAACAAATGAAAACAGTGTAACATTACACAATATAAAAACAGTAGATAATAATAGAACAGCAAATGCAATAGTTACAATAAATAGAAGTACACAAACAATAACAATAAAAATAGAAAACCAAAAAATAAGAGGTTCATACGACTTAGAAATAACCAAATTAGAAGAATTGCTAGGAACTCCATTACAAGGTGCAAAATTTGTAATAGAAGCATATACACAAAAAGGTGAACAAATAAAATTATACAAAAACACAGATGATGTAAACTCTATGGAAAGTATAATACCAGGTAAATTCACTATAAAAAATGAAGATGGAAAATTCAGTATTAAAGATATTAGAATAGAGAAACCAGAAACATATATACTTAAAATTACAGAAATTGAAACACCAGAAACATATACAAAACTAAGAGATACAATAGAATTAAAAGTTACAACAAAACTATATGAAGAAACAGAAAAAGCAAAATATGTATTAGATAATATTGAATTAATTAGTGGAGAAAACGATGGATTAGTAAAACTTGTAAAAAATACAGAAGATAAAATAGAATTAGAAGTAACAAACAATCAATTTGACTTAGCATTAAGAAAATATATTTCATCAATAAATGGTGAAGATATTTCAAGATGGACAAAACCAGAAGTAGATACAAGTAAATTAATTACTGGAGAAGAAACCACAGCAGAATACTATAATGCAAAAGCTCCATTAAGAATATATAAAGAACAAGAAGTTATTTATACATTACGTATTTACAATGAAGGTCAAATAGATGGTTATGCAACAGAAATAACAGATTATTTACCAGAACAGTTAGAATTCCTACCAGAAGATGAATTCAACACATCAAGAGGATGGAAGTATGATGAACAAGATGAAACATTAAGAACAATAAAAACAAATTATCTATCTAAAGAAAATGGTAAAGAGGAGAAAAATGCAGATGGAGAAAAAAGCGAAAACTCAAACTTAATCAAAGCATTTAACAGTAAAACTGGAGAAATTGATTACGTAGAAGTTCAAGTAAAATGTAAAGTAAAACCAAATGCAGTTGCAAAACAATTAATAACAAATATAGCAGAAATTACTAAATATGAAGGCGAAAATAGACCAGAAGTAGTAGACAGAGATTCTAAAAAAACAGCCGAAATACCTGCAGATAGAGACTTACCATCATATAAACAAAATGAAATAGATAAACCATATGTACCAGGACAAGAAGATGATGATGACTTCGAAAAACTAGTTGTAGAAGAATTTGACTTAAGCTTACGTAAATTTATTACAAAAGTAAATGGAAAAACTCTAGAAGGAGAAAATTCAAGAGAACCAGTAGTTGATACTTCAAAATTAGTAAGTGGAGAAGAAACTACAGCAAAATATACACATACAAAAGAACCAATAGAAGTAGCATATAAAAATGTAGTTGAATATACAATTAGAGTATTTAATGAAGGTACAGTTGATGGATATGCAAACATTGTTAAAGATGACATTCCAGATGGATTAGTATTTGTTCCAGAAGATGAAACAAATAAACAATACGGCTGGAGAATGTTAGATAAAGATGGTAAAGAAACTACAAATGCAAAAAAAGCAGAGTATATAGTAACTGAGTATTTATCAATGGAAAATGGAAGAAGTATAAATAATGTTTCTAAGGAAGACATGCAAGAAAATAATGAAACTTCAAAAGCTGTTTCAGAAGAAGAAACAGCAGAATATGAAGATGTAAAAAATGCAAACGTAATAAAAGCATTTGATGCAAGTAAAATGGAAACATTAGATTATAAAGATGTAAAAGCAGTATTTAAAGTAGATGTACCAGATAAAAAAGATAACATAATTATAAATAAAGCACAAATATCAGAAGATACAGATGAATACGGAAAACCAGTAAAAGATAAAGATTCAACAACAGATGTATGGATAGAAGGAGAAGATGATCAAGACAGAGAATATCTAAAACTAGTATACTTTGATTTAGCATTAAGAAAATGGGTAAGCCAAGCAATAGTATATGAAAATGGTGTAGAAAAAGTAACACAAACAGGTCATACAGGATATGAAAATCCAGAACCAGTTGTTAAAGTAGATTTAGGAAAAAATATTTTAGATAAAGTTGTAGTTAAATTTAAATACCAAATTAAAGTTACAAATGAAGGAATAGTACCCGGATATGTAAAAGAAATTTCAGATTATATTCCAGAAGGTTTAAGATTTGAACAATCTGATAATCCAACATGGGAAGAAAAAGATGGAAAAGTAGTAACTTCAGAAGTAGAAAATGTTTTATTACAACCAGGTGAGAGCGTAACAGTTGGAATAGTGTTAACATGGAATAATGCAAAGGATAATTTGGGAGTAAAGATAAATATAGCTGAAATAAGTAAAGATTACAATGAATATGGAGATACACCAGATATAGATTCAACACCAGATAATAAAACAGCAGGGGAAGATGATATAGATACAGCACCAGTAATGCTTGCGGTTAGAACTGGAGATGTAAATGTACCTGTTATGATTATAATATTAAGTATGTGCTACATAGCAGTATGTGCAGTTGCTATAAAAAGAGTTTTTTATAAAAAGAAGTAGGGATATTTCATAAAAAAGAATTTTTGATGAAATGAATAAAAGCAGTATGAAATTGTAATATTGTTAAAAATAACTTATGATGAAGTGAATAAAAACAGTATGAAAATGTCATATTATAAAAAATAACTTATGATGAAGTGAATAAAAACAGTACGAAAATGTTATATTATAAAAAATAACTTATGATGAAGTGAATAAAAACAGTATGAAAATATGATATTGTAAAAAATAACCTAAGAGAGGATTGTTCTCTCTTGGGTTATTTTTTTAATTATAATTTAAGGTAATAGAAAGTATATCAAAAAAATCTACCATTTAAAAAAATAAATGATATAATAGATGAAAAGACGAATTAAGAAAAACGTTTAACCTTAAATATTATTATACAAGGAGAATAATTATGGAATTATATAATATAGAATTATTTGATAGTCATGCTCATTATGATGACGAAAAATTTAATGAAGATAGAGATAGTGTAATTAAGGCAGTGTATGAATCTGGAGTTACTAAATTTATTAGTGCAGGTTATAGTTTAGAATCTTCTAAAAAGGCCATTGAAATTGCAAATAAATATGAATATATTTATGCAACTTGTGGAATTTCACCTAATGATATTCCTGAGGGTGAAAAAAGTTTAGAAACATTTAGAAAGCAATTAATACAGTTGGAAAAGTTGGCAGAAAATAAAAAAGTTGTAGCAATAGGTGAAATAGGTTTAGATTATTATTGGAATAAAGAAAATAAGAAATTACAAAAACAAGTATTTATAGAACAAATAGATTTAGCTAATAAACTAAATTTACCAATTGTAATACATACAAGAGAAGCAATTATGGATACATTAGATATACTTAAAAATGTAAGAAAAACTGTAAAACCAGGTGTTTTTCACTGCTGTCCACTTAATATAGAGTTAGTAAAAGAGGCAATAAAACTAGGTTTTTATATATCATTTGCAGGACCTGTAACATTTAAAAGTTCAAAAAATGCAGAAAGTGTTATAAAAGAAGTTCCACTAGATAAAATTTTAATAGAAACAGATAGCCCTTATTTATCACCAGAACCTAATAGAGGTACTAGAAATGATTCTAGAAATGTAAAATACATTGCAGAAAAAATAGCAATAGTTAAACAACTGAATATAAATGAAATAGCAAAATGTACATATGAAAATTGTAAAAGAGTATTCAATATAAAATAAACTGATATGTAAAATGCAAAATCTAGTAATATTATTAAATACACGGGCATATAATATATAGAAAGAGACGAATTATTCGTAAGAATACTAGAAGAAAAAACCTTTAGGGAAAATGACATTCCAAGAAACGTCCAAAAAACTGGTAAACATAAAATTAACTAAAATTTGACATATTGTTACAAAAATGTTATAATTGGAAGTGTCTTAAAAAAAGGAGGGACAAATTTCTTATGAGAAAAGATGATAAGGCTTCGATATCCTTGAAAAAGGTTATATCCGTAAGTATAATACTTTTACTATTAATGGGAATAAGTGTTATGGCCGTAAGTTCAAAAGTAAAGAATGTTAAAATTATTCTTTCAGATGGATATGAAATGAATGTTTTAACTACAAAAGAAAAAGTTTCCGATATATTAGACGAGAATCACATTATATTATTACCAGAAGAAAATGCAATACCAAATTTTGATGCAAATATATCTGATAATAAAACAATAAGAATAACAAAAGAAAATATAAACACTGTACAAGTTTCAGAAAATGTAGAAACTTCAGATAGTGTTACAGTACAAAAATTACTAGAAGAAAACTATAACAATATAGTAGAAAAAGTAATTATAGAACAAACTACTATTCCTTTTGAAACAGAAACTAAAGACCTATCTACAGGAAATGGAGACAAAAAGGAAGTAGTAAAACAAAAAGGTATAGACGGAATTAAAGAAACAACATACAAAATAAAATACCAAAATGATATTGAAATATCAAAAACAGAAATTTCTAGCAATATAACTAAACAACCCGTAAAAAAAATAATAGAAATTAGAAATAATGAAGTATCATCAAGAGCTTCAGTAGATAGGGCAACAGTAGAAACAGTAGCACAAACAGCAAGTGCAAATGGAAATGCATTAGCAACAAAAGCACAAGGAATTACACCTGTTGTAAAAACATTAAATGCATCAGCATATACAGCATCAACATGTGGTAAATCAGCAAACTCATCAGGATATGGTATAACATCATCAGGAGCACGAGCATCATCATGGTGTACAGTAGCAGCTGGTAAAGGTTATCCAATAGGAACTATAATATATATTCCATATTTTGCTAATAAGCCAAATGGTGGATGGTTTGTAGTTCAAGATAGAGGTGGAGCTATATCAAACAACAAGTTAGATGTATATATGTCAACATATAATGAATGTATTAACTTTGGTAGAAGAAATCTTGAATGTTATATTTATATACCTTAAAAAAAGACATTAATGAAATACCACCTGCTTATTAAGCTAATGTTTAATGGGTAAGTGGTATTTTTGTTTATATAATAATTTGTGCATTAAAGAAAGACCAACTATAAAAAGTCAATAGATTTTTGAAAGGAATGAAATTTAGTATGAAGGAAAAGAAAATAACGAAATGGTTATACTGGTTCACATTTGCAGTAGCTATTATATTAATATATAAAACACTAGATAATATAACAGAAATACGCGATTGGTTATCAAATTTTTTAAATATAATAATGCCTTTTATAATAGGAATAATAATAGCATACATATTATATATACCAGCCAAAAAAATAGAAAATTTATTTAAAAAAGCTAAAAAAATAAAAATAGTACAAAATAGAGCAAGAGGGCTATCAGTAATTTTTGTATACATATTAGCAACTTTAGTAATAGCATTAACAATAAATTATATAATACCAATAGTAAGTACAAGCATAATTGATTTTATTAACAATTTTCAAGGGTATTACACTACAATAGTAGAGAAAATAAACAATTTACCAGATGATGCACTTATTAAAAATGAAGCAATTACAAATAATATTAAAAAAATTGGGGAAATAAATATAACAGAATATATTAATATAGAAAAAATAACAAAATATGCTCAAGGAGCATTAAGTATAGCAACAGGAATATTTAATTTCTTTGTTTCCCTAATAGTTTCAGCATATATATTATTGGAAAGAAATGAAATAGTAAAATTTGCAAAAAAATTATCAGGTGCAATTTTTTCAAAAGAAACATGCAATAAAATAGGGTTATACTTTAATAGAACAAATGAAATATTTTTAAAATTCCTATCAAGTCAATTATTAGATGCAATAGTAGTAGGAATATTAACATCAATAGCAATGAGCTTATTAGGGGTTAAATATGCAGTATTATTAGGAATAATGATAGGTTTATTCAATATGATACCATATTTTGGTGCAATAATTGCAATTATAGTAGCAACATTAATTACATTCATTACAGGTGGATTTTCACAAGCCGTTTGGATGGTAATTATAACAACTATTTTACAACAAATAGATGCAAATATTATAAATCCAAAAATAGTAGGGGAATCTTTAAAAATAAGTCCGTTATTAGTAATATTTGCTGTTACAGTTGGTGGAGCTTATTTTGGAGTATTAGGTATGTTCTTAGGTGTTCCTATAATTGCGGTAATTAAGGTATTAATAGGGGATTATATTGAGTTTAGAAATTTGAGAAGATAATATACCGTAATTTAGAAAATTTTAGAGAGCATAATAAAGTTTATGCTCTCTAAAATTTTTAAATGAATCTACTAGCTTTAATACTTGTGTTACTAATGTATTTAAAAGTTTATTGATACAAAAATAATAATGTCTTTTTTGATTAAAGAGTATATACACCAAATTAATATTAAAGTAAAAATGACAAAATAAAACAGTTAGCAGTTGCTAACTGTTTTGGTATTTTAGCTAGTGAACGATTCCACTATTTTGGGAATGTTACTACCAAGTGTGAGGATGTCATTTCCATTCTCGTCTGTGGGGATTATTTGGTAATATGAAGCAAAAAGCCATTCTGTACCTTCTCTAGTATCTATTTGGTAATGAGATATAGTACAGTTAGGACACTTCGTAGTACCATCAATCCAAGAAGGTCTCCATATATGATAAGGATATTTGAGCCATTCACGTTTACATATTTCTTCAATATGATATGATGGGATTAGTTGAAAACAATAAGTGCAAGTCGAGTTGTATGCTGTCCAAGAACTGGGGATTACCCAAGCATATGGGATAAAATCTTTAGACCATACTATCTTAAAATGTTCAAAACCATATAATTCAATTGTTTTCATAAGAATCTTGTATATTTCAGCACCAGAGTCTGGTCCAAGAGCTTCATCTTCTTGGTTCCAGTAATATTCACCATCGAACTCACATTCATAATACGTAACAGTGCTAGTAGTTGTGCTAGTAGTTGTGCTAGTAGTTGTGCTAGCAGTTGTGCTAGCAGTAGGCTTGATTGTAGTAGTTGCAGCAGTAGTTGTTGTAGATAATGGAGTATCGTCATACATAATAGTAAATTTATTTGCACCAGTATTTGACTTTTGTTCAAAAATATTCCAAAAAGTCTCGCAATCCATTATATCCGTACCATTTGACACAAAGTTATATGGTGTATGCAGATAATGTTGACGTAAACATGCTAGGTCAAAAATATCAATTTCATTATTTGAATCCAAATCATATCTCACAACACTTTTTTCTGATGGACCTATAATGCTCCGTTGACAATAGTTAATATCGTTATAAGTAATATTAGAAAAATCAGCGTTCATCATAAGTTCATATTCAAGAACATATGATGGAGTTTCACCAATATACTTGGATGCTGTAATACCAGTATAGTTATTATTACCCTTAAAAGTAGTGAATTCCCATATAGTGTGGTGGGAATCTGTAAAGAAATAACTAGGGCTAGTATCAGATAATTCTAATGCAGAGGTAGAGTTTGTATCTTCTGATACAGCACTTGCACGATTGAGTGCTAGGGGTACTGCTAAAGCAATGGTTGAACTGATTATAGTTCCAAGGCAAAAGATAAAAAGTTTTTTCATGGAAAAAATCCTCCTTAAAAATAATAATTTTTCAATGTGCTAAATACCAATAAAAGTATTCATAAGATAAATTATAGCATAAAATGGCAATTAAGTCAAAAACATAATGAGTAGACAAAATCTTATATTCATTTTACCTACTTTAATTTTACACTAACAAATCATAAATATGTTTCATATTCTATACTATACACTAACAACTAGTACAGAATATTAAAGAATATATACACCAAATTAATATTAAAGTAAAAATGACAAAATAAAACAGTTAGCAATTGCTAACTGTTTTGGTATTTTAGCTAGTGAACGATTCCACTATTTTGGGAATGT
>USQY01000028.1 GCA_900557045.1 uncultured Clostridium sp. | reverse complement strand
TCTATCTACAATTAACTTAACAGCAACAGATTGAACTCTTCCTGCTGATAATCCTCTTTTTACTTTTTTCCATAACAATGGACTCATTTTATAACCAACTATTCTATCTAAAACTCTACGTGCTTGTTGAGCATCTACTAAGTTTTTATCTATAGTACGTGGTTCTTTCATTGAATTTTGAACAGTTTCCTTTGTTATTTCATTAAAAGTAACTCTGCATACACTATCTTCTGGTATTTCTAAAATATGTGCCAAATGCCAAGCTATAGCTTCCCCTTCACGGTCAGGGTCAGTTGCAAGATATACTTTTTTTGCACTTTTAGCTTCCTTTTTTAATTCTTTTATTAAATCACCCTTACCTCTAATATTTATATATTCTGGTTCAAAGTCATTTTCTACATTAACAGCCAACTTAGACTTTGGTAAATCTCTAATGTGTCCCATTGAAGCCAATACTTTTGTACTACCTCCAAGAAATTTTTTAATAGTATTTGCCTTAGCTGGTGACTCCACAATCAACAATTTATCAGCCATATGAATATCTCCTTTTCTTTTTTATACTTATCTATTCTAGACTATATTATGTATTTTTTCAAGTGGTATTGTAATTTTTTTGCTAATATATTGTAATTCTTTTGCTAATACTTATAACATTTAAATATTGTGTTGATTTCAAACCTAACTGCCAATTGTTACATTACACTTTTTAAATGATTAAGTTTATATTTTCCCTTATAAAACACTATTTCTATTACATCAATTCTTACATATACATCTTCTATTTTGTTACAATATAAATAATATTTTATACTATTCATAATATGTCTCTGTTTTTGTATATTAACCGCTTCTGAAGGAAGTCCATAATAAAAATTAGTTCGTGTTTTTACCTCAAAAAATACTAATTCCAAGCTATCATAATCATATGCAATTATATCAATTTCACCTTGCCTACATCTAAAATTTCTTTCTATTATTTTATATTTATTTTTTATTAAATATTTACAAGCTAAACATTCCCCTTCACTTCCTACTTTCTGTTTTTCATACATACAATTCTTCTCTTATTGAATAATTCACTCCAGACTTATTTATAATTAAGCCTTTTAATTCTAAAATAGTTAAATAAACATTCATCTTTTGTATACTCATTTTTAACTCATTACTAATAACCTCTGGATTAACAATTTTATTTTCCTTTATGTAAAAATATATTTGTTTAGCCTGCTCGTCTAAATTTTTCAACTCTTCTTGTTCTAAAATTTCTATCTTCTGCAATTTCTTCTTTTCTTGTGTTTGCTCAAAATTTTCAGAAAATACACTTTTCTGTAACCATCCTAATTCATATAAAATATCACTACCTGTTGTAGCAATGATTGCACCTTTTTTCAACATATTTATTATACCAGCACTGTTTTTACTTCCAACACAATTAGGCACACAAAACACCTTTTTCCCTTGATCAAGTGCATAATGTGCTGTTATACTAGTTCCACTTCTATATGTTGCTTCAACAACAACAGTTCCCATAGAAAGGCCACTAACAATTCTATTTCTCTCAGGGAAAAAACGTTTTTGTGCCACTGTATCAGGAGCATACTCTGATACAACACACCCACCAGAACTTATGATTTTTTTAAACAACCCTTTATTTTCTTTTGGAAACACATGATCAAAGCCAGAACCCAACACAGCTATTGTTTTTCCATTATTTTCTATACAAGTCTTATGTGCAACAGCATCAATACCAACAGCCATTCCACTAACTATGCATATATTATTCTTAGTTAAATCCCTAGTTATATTTCTTGCCATTATATTACCATACTCACTCATATTCCTTGAACCTATCACCGTTACAGACGGATTGCTTAACAGACTTATATCACCTTCACAATATAAAACCTTAGGAGGATTTAATATATTCCTTAATTGCATAGGATATTTTTCATCACTTATTGTAAGAGTTTCCACATACCTCATTCCTTTCTAAAACTATAATTTTTATTTTATACTTTTAACCTAAAAACATTAAATACACTACCATTATTCGGAGAAAGAAATTTTTACTTTTGAAAAAATAAAACTCCGACCTGAGCCACCCAACATCTAACCCAAGTCATTATCGTAACAATTCCAATCAGCATAGTACGCACTCCACCGCGTTTAAAGGAGTTTATTTTTTCAAAAGTAACAAATTTTTTCTCTCGGTGCTAACCCCAAAAAAGAAAAAATCACACCCCTCCATACTTCTTATCCAACCTACGATACTGTATACCCTCCAACACATGTTTCACCAAAACCCTTTCGCTTCCATCCAAATCAGCAATTGTTCTAGCTACCTTCAAAATTCTTCCATAAGCCCTAGCACTCAATTTCAACCTTTCAAAAGCATTTTCCAAAATTTTTCTTCCCTCATTGTCCAATTGACAAAACTCCTCTATCAAACTCGGAGTTAATTCAGCATTAGAAAAAATTCCATACTTTTTATACCTCTCCTTCTGAATATTTCTAGCACTATTAACCCTTTTTCTAATCTCCTCAGAACACTCCTCCTCTTCATCAGAGTTCAAATCCTGATATTCTACCGGACTAACCTCAACTTGAATATCTATTCTATCTAATAACGGACCACTTATCTTTCCTAAATATTTTTTAATACTCTCATCACTACATTTGCATTCTCTATCAGAACCATAAAATCCACATGGACACGGGTTCATACTAGCAACAAGCATAAATTTGCACGGAAAAGTCAAAGCCTGAACAGATCTACTTATTGTTATTTCTCCATCCTCTAATGGACCTCTTAATACTTCTAAAGTATTTCTATTAAACTCTGGTAATTCATCAAGAAATAAAACTCCAAAATGAGATAAACTAATTTCACCGTGGTTTTGGGTATTTTCCACCACCAACTAATGATGCAGGTGAAATAGTATGATGTGGAGACCTAAAAGGTCGTGTATTAATTACAGGAAAATTTTCAGATAAATTTCCTGCTATACTATGAATTTTAGTAATTTCAAGACATTCTTCAAAACTCAACTCTGGTAATATAGTTGGGATTCTTTTAGCAATCATTGTCTTTCCTGAACCAGGACTTCCAATCATTAATAAATTATGCCCACCACTAGCTGCAACTTCTATAGCTCTTTTTATATTTTTCTGTCCTTTTACTTCTGAAAAATCTAAGCAATAGTTATTGCCATTACTAAAAAAATTATTATTATTTTCAATTTCATCAAACTCTGTATGAATAAAATTTATATTAATATGATTATTTAAATAAGCAACAGTCTGCTGTAAACTAGAAACAGGTATTATTTCTATGTCCTTAACAAAGCTCGCTTCTCTAGCATTTTCCTTAGGCAACACAACTTTTTTTATACCCAATTTGACAAGTTCAATGCACATTGGCAACACACCATTTACTTTATTTACACTTCCATCTAATGATAACTCTCCTATGAAAACAACATCCTTAAAATCATAATGTACTATATCATTTGCACTTAAAATTCCTATTGCAATTGGCAAATCAAAAATTGACCCTTCCTTCTTCTTAGTTGCAGGAGCTAAATTTACAATTACTTTTCTACTATACATATTAAAACCTGAATTTTTTATAGCAGTTTTAATTCTTTCCCTAGCCTCTCTTATTGTAATATCAGGAAGTCCGAACTATTTCAAAACTTGGTAGTCCTCCTGCCACATCAACTTGCACATCGACCAAATAACCATTTAGTCCATGTAATGACACACTTTTAACAATTGATAACATTTTTAAAACCATCTCCTATATTTTATTCAACCTTTATTTTACTTTTATTTAATTTTAATTATATGGATTTCCAAAAGGCTATAAGAACTTAACCTTTTTACAAGAATATTAAATATTTTGAATTAATTTAAACTATTACTATTAAACCACACTTTTCTAAGTTATTCAAGCATTTTCGTACCACAAAATTCGACAATTTTCAGAAGCCAGTTTTCACTAGCAATTGTGCAAAATTCCTCATTTTTATTTGCCAAAAATTGCCACAAACACTATCCAATTAGCATAGAAAATTACCAAAAAGCCCCATTCTTTTTACCAAAATTTTCATCTATTTTAACACATCTATTTTGGCAAAAAAATTGCTAGAAAGTTCCGTCCCTTCTAGCAATTTTTTTAAATTTACATTTTCAAATCCTTCCAAGCCTTTTTCAAAATTTCCTTAGAATTCTCATAAGTCAATCTTTCCAAAGTTTCTTCATATGTTAACCACAAAATGTTTTGCACTTCTTCCTCTTGTGGTCTCATATCTCCTGCAACTTTCTTAGCTACAAAAAATACAACATCCTTTTCAACACCTTCTTTTGGAGAATACGTTTCTACATATCTAAAATTTTCATTAACTTCAACATCATAATTTGTTTCTTCCTTAATCTCCCTTATAGCTGTTTGAACCTCTGTTTCTCCAGCTTCAACATGTCCTTTAGGAAACCCCCAATGTCCTTCCGCTTGTTGAATAACTAAAATTTTTCCACCATCTAGAACAATAGCTCCACAAGATTTTTCATACTTCATATTGTTGCACCCTTTCCTTTATCAAATTTATATTATAATGCATTTTCCATATATTTTTTTGAAATCAATCACATTACTATATAATTTATCTTATTATAATATTAGCATCATCAGCATCTACAACTAATGTTGAACCAGGAACTACTTCATCACCAATTATTTTCTTAGCAACCAATGTTTCAATATTATTTTTAATAAATCTTTTCAAAGGTCTTGCACCAAAGTTTTGGTCATATCCATTTTCAACAATAAATTCTTTTGCTTTATCAGTAATTTCAATTTTAATTTGTTTAGACTCCAATCTTTTTTGTAAATCTGCTAACATTAAATCTATTATAGTATAAATTTGTTCTTTCATCAATGGTTTATAGAAAACAATTTCATCTAAACGATTCAAAAATTCAGGTCTAAATGATTGTTTTAATAAATTCTCGACCTGTTTTTTAGCATCTTCAGATATTTCTCCTTTATCATTTATTCCTTCTAACAAATATGAAGAACCTAAATTAGATGTTAAAATAATTATTGTATTTTTGAAATCGACAGTTCTTCCTTGTGAATCTGTAATTCTGCCATCATCTAATACTTGAAGCAATATATTAAATACATCTGGATGTGCCTTTTCAATTTCATCTAATAATACAACTGAATATGGTCTTCTTCTAACCGCTTCTGTTAATTGTCCACCTTCTTCATATCCAACATATCCTGGAGGCGCACCAATTAAACGGCTTACACTAAATTTTTCCATATATTCAGACATATCTATTCTTACCATATTATGCTCATCATCAAACAAAGCCTCTGCTAAAGCTTTAGCAAGTTCAGTTTTACCAACACCTGTTGGCCCCAAGAATAAGAAAGAACCTATTGGTTGATTTGGATTAGCAATTCCTGCACGAGAACGAATTATTGCATCACTAACTTTTTTCACAGCCTCATCTTGACCTACAACTCTTTCATGTAGAATATCCTCTAAATGTAATAATTTTTCTCTTTCACCTTCCATTAATTTTGAAACTGGAATTCCTGTCCATCTACCTATTATTTTAGCAATTTCCTCACCTGTGACTTCATTTCTTAAAATACTATCTTTACCTTTTCTTTCTTCAACTTTCTTTTCCTCTTCTTCTAATTGTTTTTGCAAAGTTGGTAATTTTGAATATTTCAATTCTGCCGCTTTATTTAAATCATAAACTCTTTCAGCAGCCTCAATTTCACCATTAACTTTTTCTAACTCTTCTCTTATTTTTTGAACTTTACCTATCTCTTCTTTTTCATTTTCCCATTTAGCCTTCATTTCTTTAAACTTTTCTTTCATATCTGCAAGTTCTTTTTGAACTTCTACTAAATGTGCTTTTGAAATTTCATCAGTTTCCTTCTTTAATGCAGCCTCTTCAATTTCATGTTGCATAATTTTTCTTGAAATATCATCTAATTCCGTTGGCATAGACTCTCTTTCTGTTTTTATTAATGAACAAGCCTCATCTATTAAATCTATAGCTTTATCAGGTAAAAATCTATCTGATATATATCTATGTGAAAGTACTGCAGCTGTAATTAAAGCTTGGTCATGAATTTTAACTCCATGAAAAACTTCATAACGCTCCTTCAACCCTCTTAAAATTGATATAGTATCCTCAACACTAGGCTCATCAACCATTACAGGTTGAAAACGTCTTTCTAATGCAGCATCTTTTTCAATATATTGACGATACTCATTTAAAGTTGTAGCACCTATACAATGCAATTCACCTCTTGCAAGCATTGGTTTTAATAAATTTCCTGCATCCATAGCACCATCTGTTTTCCCTGCGCCGACTATTGTATGAAGTTCATCAATAAACAAAATAATCTTACCTTCACTCTTCTTTATCTCATTTAAAACAGCTTTTAACCTTTCCTCAAATTCACCACGATATTTAGCACCAGCAATTAGTAACCCCATATCCAATGAAAAAATTTTCCTATTCTTTAAATTATTTGGAACATCCCCATTTACAATTCTTATCGCTAAACCTTCAGCTATAGCTGTTTTACCAACACCAGGTTCGCCAATTAAAACAGGATTATTCTTAGTCTTCCTTGACAAAATTCTTATAACATTTCTTATCTCTGAATCTCTTCCTATAACAGGGTCTAACTTATTTTGCTTTGCAAGTTCCACTAAATCTTGACCATACTTATTTAAAACATCATATGTTTCTTCTGGATTTTCACTTGTCACCCTTGTATTTCCCCTTACATCTTTCAAAGCAGATAAAATACTTTGTTTACTAATACTATTATTTCTTAAAATACTTCCTATCTTTGCATTTGGATTATTAATAATTCCAAGCAAAATATGTTCTACAGACACATATTCATCCTGCATTTTTTTAGCCTCATCCTCTGCTGATAATAAAACCTTATCAACATCATTTGATATATACACCTTATCAGGCTCACGCCCAGTACCTGTAACTGACGGAATTGCCTCTATTGCATTATCCAACTCAGACTTTAACATAGTTACATTTATATTCATTTTTTTAAATAACTCCGGTATAAAACCATTCTGCTGATTTACCAAAGCCTGTAACAAATGCTCCTCTTCTATTTGCATATTTTGATTTTGAAGTGCTATTTTTTGTGCCTCAGTTAAAGCTTCAATTGATTTCTGTGTAAAATTTTGCATATTCATAACTAACCCCTCCTTTTTATATATTATTACTTATTTTTGTAGTCATTATTCTATCCATCTTTCTATTATACTACCATTTTTTAGCAGAGTCAATACGAGAGTGCTAATTTTTTAAAAAATGCACTCTACAAATCAACTTCTCTAAAACCACATTACAAAAAATTTTTTTACACCTTACTTTCCAACCTCATTTTTACTCTCTTACCTCCCACCCCCCATTCGGAGAAAGAAATTTTTACTTTTAAAAAAACAAATCTCCGACCTGAGCCCTCAAACATTTAACCCAAGTCATTATCGTAACAACTTCCTCAAACGCAATACTCACCCCACCGCGTTTGGAGGAATTTATTTTTTCAAAAGTAACAAATTTTTTCTCTCGGCACTACCCCAAAAAAATTTTATCTTCTTACCTCCCACCCATTCGGAGAAAGAAATTTTTACTTTTAAAAAAAATCTCCAACCTAAGCCCCAAAACATTTAACCCAAGTCATTATCGTAACAACTTCCTCAAACGCAATACTCACCCCACCGCGTTTGGAGGAATTTATTTTTTCAAAAGTAACAAATTTTTTCTCTCGGCACTACCCCAAAAAAATTTTATCTTCTTACCTCCCACCCCATTCGGAGAAAGAAAAATTTTCCCACCACTCCAACAAGCACCACACAAAAAAAAGCATCATAATAGCGAGGCTACTCCAAAAGTAACCTCGCCAATCACAACACATTCCTATTTCAATTTCCTCAACACACACAAACTCTCAACCAAATTACAAACCTCCGTAATCAACAACACAACCCCAGAAGCAACAGTAACAGCAACCACAGTATCAAAAGGTTTTACAATAACCAAAACACCCAAACCAATATACACCACAGAAACAATCAACAAAACAAACCAACCCTTATCAACGCCTCTCAAATTAAAAGCCAACTGAAACTTCATTATACTTTCAATAATAACCAAAACACCAACTACTATTGGCACAACACTCATAATACTAGACTTAAACTTCAACATAACCACACTCGAAATCACTGCTAAAATTCCCTGAAATAACTCACTACTAAAAACTTTCATCTCTTTATCAGTAATTATATAAGACACTATATGTATTATACCTCCAACTAATATCATTATAGCCACAGCCATAATTGCTGTATTCAATACTGTTTCAGGCATAGCTATTAATAATATTGATACAATTATCATTAAAATTGATGTTACTATAGAACCTTTTTCATATTTTTTTATATATTCTAATAACATACTAATCACTCCTTTGTAAATTATAATTCTTTTTTCTTTCTAAAAATCTCAATTCCGCAAGTACATATAAATGCAACCACTGTAATAGCAATAATTATAAATAAATTATGCGCTAAAAAATTAACATTTGTAGATATCAAGCAATCTTTAACAAGTTTTATTGTATATGTCATTGGCAATAGTGGATTTAACCATTGGAAACCTTTATCAATTGTATCAACAGGGAATGTTCCACCAGCTGCTGCTAATTGTAAAACTAGAATTATTAATGCTAAGAATTTTCCCACATCACCAAAAGTTCTAATTAAGAATTGAATAATAGCTGTAAAACATACTCCCATTAAAGCACTTACTAAAAAGAATATTGGCATACTTTCAACCTCAAAACCTAATCCTAATTTTAGCAACAAAGCTGTAGCAATACCCTGGATAGCTCCTAATCCTAAATATAATGCATTTTGTTTAAATTTATTTTTGTAATCACTATCTAACACACCAAATCTATGTTTTTGATCATAATATAAAACAACATAACACATTAAAGCTCCTACCCATAATCCTATAGATAAAAATAATGGTGTAAATGCAATACCATAAGAAGTAACTTCACCATAATCTTTTTCTACTACTTCTACTGGATTTGCCACATGATTACTTAATCCATCCAATTTATCCAACTCTTTTTCTGAATTACTAATTCCATTATCAACTTCATTTTTTAAAGTATTAACTCCATTTTTCAATTCAATACTTCCATTATATGCACTATTTGTTCCATCACTTATTGTATTTAATGCAGACTGAATTTGCGTTGAACTTGCATTTAAAGTTTTCAATCCATTTTCTAATGAATCACTACCAAAATTTAACTTATTTGAACCTGATTTCAATTGTGTAATACCATTTACTAAAGAACCTGTTCCTGATTGAATCTTTGCTAAATTTGTTTTTAATTCTATTACACTATTACCTAAGTTTTTAATATCATCAATTCCATCATTTAACTTAGTAGCACCTGCACTAAGTTTTGATGCACCATATTTCAACTTATCACCAACTGTCATTTTAGTTTTATCTTTTGTAGTTAACTCTTTAGCCCCACTAACTAAACTTTTTCCTTTTGATGTATCATTTATTTCAAATTTAACTTCTTGCAAAGTTTTTAATGCAATACCAGCTTGTGTTCTAACATCTATACTAAGACTTGTATTTGTATAGATTGCTTGATATTTCGCAATTTCTTCATCTAATGTTGAATCCAATGTAATAACTCCATTAGCTAACTTTTCTGTTCCTTCAACATATGAATCAACTCCATTTTTTAAGCCTTCTTTTCCATTAACACCATCATCTAATTCAGTTATTCCTAATACTAAAAGATTTAATTTATTTAAATCTGTATTATCCAACTCATTATTAATTTTTTCTATACCAGCATTTAGTTGATTAGCTCCTGATTGCAACTCATCAATTCCTGAATTAACTTTTGTAGAACCATTATCTAACTCTCTACTTCCTTGATAAGCAGAATTTACGCCGCTATTAAACTCATTATAACTATTTTTTAAAGTATTTGTTCCATTATTTAACTCATTAAGCCCATTTGATAAATTTGTAGCTCCATTTAAAATTTTTTCTGTACCATCTGATACTTTTTGAAGACTTTCTGGAACCTCTTTTAAATTATCAGCAAGTGTATCAACTGTTTTACTAGCAACCTCAGCTTTGATTTGTTCCTCTGTTGCTGTTACAACCTTGTTGATAATTTGTGAAGCTAAATAATTCATTTTTTGATTTGGAGAATATGTAATTTGAACAACTTTTTTATCAACTTCTCCAGCACTATTTAAATCTTTAGTAAAATTTTCAGGTATTGTAATTACAGCATAATAATCTTCATTTTCTAAACCACTTGTAGCCTCCCTTTTACTTACATCACATATATTTACAACATTTTTATCCTTTAGTTTATTTACAATTTTTTGACCTTGGTTTTCTCCATTTTCTCCTTCGTCTAAATTAACAATTGCTACTTTCATATCTTGTAAATTTCCATATGGATTCCAATATGATTTCAAATAAAAGAAACTATAGATTATTGGAATTAACATTACTACTATAAAAATAACAATTCTCATAGTTTTATTATCTTTCATTATACATCCTTCTTTCATATAATTTTAATTCAACCTTTTATATTTAACTTTTGTTTAATACTTAATTTTTAACCAATATTTATTTTGACTTAAAAATTATCTCTTGAGCAATATTGTTTTTTCTTATAACCTATCTTTTAACCTATCTTTTGAACAATATTTATTCTGCTTATAACTTATCTCTTAATTGATACTTATTTTACTGCAAAATTTATCTTTTACCTAATCCTGACTTTAAAAATTTCAAAATATTATCTGCAATAACTTCCTCATCTAATTTTTCATTTTCAACATTCCAATCAAACATTAAAGCAATGTACATTTTGTATATAAGAAAAGTTGCAATATCAACATTAGTCACCTCAATATAATTTTTTTCAATAGAATCAATTAATTTTTGTTTTATATACTTTTGTATCTCAGTATCAATAATCTTTAAATCTTTAATTATTATTGGATCTTTTAATATTTCAGCTTCACTTATAGCATTCTTAAGAAACTTTCTTTTGTTTTTATATTTAAGCAATTGATAAATTGCCTGATGAACAGTCTCATAAAAATCCTCATTTTTTGCTTCAACTTCCTCAATAATTTTCTTCATATTTTTCAACTCTTCATCAATAAAATATTTAAACAGCTCCTCTTTACTACTAAAATAAGTATACACTGTTTTTTTAGTAACATTAGCCTCTCTAGCAATTTCATCCATTGTTACTTTTTTAAATCCATATTTACCAAACAATTTTCTTGCAGCCTCTATGATTTGCTGTTCCTTCATTTTATTCACTTCCTTTCTGTATACCACTATACCATTACAGTATATTAGTATACCACTTACTTTAGTGCCTGTCAAGTGCCAAAATTTTTATCTTTTACCTCTTTCCTCATTCACAAAAAAAATTTTTTTCTTATCTCTCACCCCACTCGGAGAAAGAAATTTTTACTTTTGAAAAAACAAATCTCCGACCTAAGCCCCAAAACATCTAACCCAAGTCATTATCGTAACAACCACCTCAAACACGCTACGCACTCCACCGCGTTTGGAGGAATTTATTTTTTCAAAAGTAACAAATTTTTTCTCTCGTCACTCCCCCCAAAAAAATTTTTTCCAAAATAAACCTCACAAAAAAAGTCGCCAAAGACCCCATTCTCCAGCAACTTTACCTCTTAATTCACTTTATAATCTTATTTTGTAATCTTACTCTTAAAATTCAACTCTCCAAACTTATCCGTAGTAACATACCCCGGCACTGAATTAATAACATCAGGAATCCTATTAACAATAGTAGCACAAGTCAACTCCACAGTAGATGGTTTAGCCACCACAATTGATGTAGTAGGTTCGCCCTCAACTGTCCACTCATTCTTATCATAATCCTCTTTAGAATATACCTTTCCTATACACTCACTTTCAATAACAATTCCCTCTTTAGTTTCTGTTGTAACAACTGCACTCATTCCAGTAGCATTACCAGCTTTTACTGTCATATTTAATGTTGTAGAAAAAATATCATCCTTATAAGTTTGTGGCACACATTTTTGAGTTTGTGATATAGGTGTTAATCCTAATTTAGAACATAACCAGCCATTTACATTCCACATATATGAAGGTAAAAATTCACCTTTATTTATTAATTCTTGTCTTGCTTTTTCACTTATATTATCTACTGATGCTATTTTTTCTTCAAAAGTTTTTAAATCAAGCCCTGCTCCATGTGCCTCCGCTAAAGCTATTCCATATTCTTCAACATTATAACTTGAACTTCCCTTTATTTTTCTTATTGTTTGTGTTGAACCTGCAATTGATGAAATTAATTGTCCCCAATAAATATCTTGGTAACCACTACCAGTAATTGTACAATTATTTTCCTTTGCCAATTTATCTATTTTATTTGTTAACTCTGGATTTGAATTTATAGGATAAAATGCCTCTTCACATGTAGTTATTGCATTTATTCCCAATCTTGCACATAACATTAATGGTTCCTCAAGATCTGATAGTAAACTCATTGTTGTAACAATACATATATCTGGCTTAGTTTGTTTTAGCATTTCCTCTGCATTTTCTGCTGAAACAATTGTTACATTTTTCTTTTCTGTACCTATTATTTCTCCAATATCTTTTCCTATTACATTAGGATTTATATCTATTGCACCTACTATTTCTCCTCCTTTTTCTAGTACATACCTCATTGTATATACTGACATTTTTCCAACTCCATATTGGACAACTTTAATTCTTTTATCCATAAAAATACCATTCCTTTCTTGTTTATAATATAACAATTTTCATAATATACTATTTTTATAATATAACCATTTTTATAAAAAAAATTCCTAAATAATATCAAACAATACTTTTTGTTTGCGTTTTATTAGGAATTTTTCGCAATATATACCATATATAATATGTTTTTTAATTTTACAAATGTTTAAATTAAACTACCATTCTTTTTTCTTCTTGAGTTGTTAAATTAATTAAATTAACTTTTGTGCGAATATACCCTACTCTACTAGATTTAATATTTCTTTTTAATTCCCCCACTTGCATGTTTAATATATCTTCTTTTTGCGCATTATTAAATTTTTCCTTATATTCTTCTATTATATTTTCTTCAAGTTGAGGTATTAAATTTTCTAATCCTAATTTTTTCATTTCTGGAGTAATTTTTTGTTCTATAAACTGATTTAATGTTAAGTTTAAACCAGAACCATGACCAGTTAATATTTCTCTAGTTAAACTATGTACTATATTGTTTTTTATAGTATATTTTTCTAATTCATTATTTTTAAATTTATATTTTATTAAATGTATATTTGCCTCTTCTAATTTCCTTTCTTGTCTTTCTCTTTCTAATTGCTCTAATTTTTCTTGTTTTCTTTCAGGTTTGAATAAACCTCTTAAACGAGCAATTAGGTTTTTCACTTTACTTGTAGAAACTAATTCTACTTTTGATTCGAAATCATCTTGTACTTCCCTTACAAAATTCAAATTTTCTGAACAATCTTTAAATTCTGTTATTCCTTCTTCAAATTTATTTAATAAATCAGATACTATTGATTGTACTAAATATGACTTCATATTAAATTCTATTCCAACTGTTCTAAATTGTTTTATAACTTCTTGTGTTAGTTTATCATGCAATGTTGTTACTATATTTGGTAAATTTTCTTCTTTAGCATTTATTCTTTCGAATTTTTTTATTAATTCTAATGATTCTTTAATTTTCCCTTGCATTGCATTTATTCTATCAAAAAGTATTCTTTCTAATCGATAATCTTTTTTATCTTGTGTATGTCTTTTTTCTTTTTCTTCTAAGTTTTCTTCTTTTACTATATCTGAATTTTCTTGTTTTTTTTCTTTATTTGTTATTATATTTTCAGAAGCTTGTTTTTGCATATTTGCTGTGTTTTCAACAACGGCTTGTACAGGTGTTTCAATATTTTGTGGTTCGTGTTGTTCTTCCTCACATTCTTCTATACATACTTCTACACATGTTTGTGTGGCTTGTTCTTCTATATTTTTAAGTGTCTCTGCGGGCGCAGTAATTTCATTTATAACATTTTCCTGGGAATTATTTATTAGATTTTCTTGAGAAATATCATTTTGAGTGTTTTCTGATTTCATTTCTTGTATACTAGGTTGTTGTTGTGTAAATTGTTTTGAATTTTCTGAATTTAAAATTTCGTTATTTTCTATGTTTTCATTTTCTGATTTTTGGCCTGAATAATCCTCTAAAAATTCCTTTTTAGAATTTTCAGTATCTCTTAATAATTCATCTAAAATTACAATTTTTTGAGTTTTTTCAAGCTCGCTAACTGTGTTGACTGTTGTATTCTTAACAATGTCACCATTTTCAAATTTTTGAATATTTTCATTAACATTTTTTACATTTTCATTTGTTCCCACACTCATAACCTCTTCTCTTTTCAATTACTGTTTATAAATTTTCCAATAGTAATTTGTATAATTTTAACTGCTTATATTATACAAACATTTTGGTATCTTTGTCTATACCATTTTGAAATTTTTTTCATTAATTTTACACTTTTTTTCAGATATTTCGACTTATATTTAAATCTTTTGATAAAAAGTATATTATACAGACTAAAATCTTAATATTTCGTTATAAATGTCTATTGCATAATTATCTGTCATTCCTGCAATATAGTCGATTATTGATTTTAAATAATAATCTTTTGTAGATTTATAAATTATTGTATTTTTTAAATTTGAATTTTTCTCTCTACCTTTCAATTCACTGTATCTATATAAATACTCCCTAAAACCTGTTATTGTTTGAGGATAAAATTTTTCTAATTTTTCAAAATTATGTTCTAAATCATTAGTTGTATACGCATTTTTTAATGTATTGTAAATTCTATTAATTACTACTCTAAAATATTCATTTGAAGCTTCTAGTCTTGGGTGTGAATATATATTTTGATAATTATATGATTTTATATTATCTATTAATTTTAACTTTTCCTCTGAAAAACACAATCCATTTTCTATAGATGAATTTTTACATAGATCTATTATCAACTCATTTATTATATTAGTATTGTTTAATGCAACACTTTTAGGAATTTTAAGTATATTTTTCAGTTCTTCAATTTTTGTGTTATCCAGCAAATGCAAATGTAGTGCATCTTCCAGGTCTCTTCCTATATAAGATATTTTGTCAGATATTTTTATTACACATGCTTCCCAAGTATATGGATTAAATTGGTTTGGTTTAGTATATTGTAATAAATCTATTGCTTCATCTCTTGGTTTTAAAGCATTTTCATCAATTTCTCCACAGTGTGAAATTATTCCATCTCTTACTGCATAAGTCAGATTTAAATTTTGTAAATTACCTTTATCGTCTTCTAATAGTTCTATGTTATCCACAAAATGTACACCATTTTTTTCATGCCAGAAGCTTTCATTTAAATCTCTTTTTGAAATTTCATTTAATATTTTTTCCCCTGCATGTCCAAAAGGGCTGTGACCTAAATCGTGTGATATTGAAATTGCTTTTGTAAGTTCTGTGTTTAACCCTAAATATGTAGCTATTGTATTGCTTATTGATTCGACATGTGCAACATGTTCTATTCTTGTGCAAACATGGTCACTTGAAGGTGAAAAAAACACTTGTGTTTTATGTTTTAATCTTTTATATGCATTACAATGTAATATTCTTGTGTAATCTCTAGCAAAATCTGTTCTTATATCATCTTTTCTTTTATATATTGTTTTTTGCCTTGATATCATTTGTTTCCATTTTTGATTCTGCTCTGTTGCAGATACCGATTTTAGTATGTCTTTCATTTTTTCCTCCCTTTACTCTAAAAACACATATCCCAATTGTACTTTTTTAACAATTGGGAAAAAATTACTTTAATTTTAATTTTATTTTTATTTCATTTTTATTTTATTTTTATTTTACTTTTGTGTTTTAATTTTGTGTCTTAATTTTTTATTTGCAACTTTGCAATAAAAAATCCCTCATACAATTCATCTGGGCAAACACATACTGTGCCTGGAATATTTGTTGGCAATAAAGGTAATTTATCCATTCCTGGAAAATCTATTGGTAAAACTTTTGCTTTTGTTCCTTTTAAAGCTTTTGCTATAATTTCTTCATTTTCACATTGCAAAATTGAACAAGTTGAATAAATCATTTCTTTTCCCGGCTTAAGAATTTTTAATGCTTTTTTTAATAATATTAATTGTGCTTTTGTTGATTTTTCTATTAATTTTGGTGTGAAATATTTAAATACATTTTCATCTTGTAAATTCAAAGTTCCACTTCCACTACATGGAGCATCAAGTAAAACTTTATCAAATGAGAAAAAATCATCTATTGCTCGTGCATCTTTTTGCATTACATACACTGAACTTGCCCCTTGCTTTTCAATGTTATATTTCAACCTTTCTGCTCTAATTGCATTCATCTCACATGCAGTTATATTTGCCTGATTTTCTGTAATCGCTGCTATTTGAGTAGTTTTTCCTCCTGGTGCTGCGCACATATCTAATATGTCTTCTGATTTTTGTGGATTCATTATTATTGGTGGCAACATAGATGAAAGACTTTGAAGATATATTTCCCCATTTTTGTATATTTCTAATTCCTCAATTTGTTTTTCATTTGCATTTTCTATTATTAAGGCATTTGGAGTCCATGATATTTCTGAATATTCTATATTGGATTTCTGTAATATATTTTTTATGTTTTTTGCATTTGTTTTTAATGTATTTACTCGTAATGTTACTTTTCTATTTGATTTATAGCCTAATAATATTTTGTTGATTGTTTCTTCATTATATTGTTGGGCTAGAAGTTCATTTAGAAACTCTGGCATATTTGGTTTCCTCCTTGATTAGTTTTTATTTATACTGATTTTTTTGTTTCCTTCACTATCTGTTTAATTCTCTGTCTATCAATGCTATATCTTCATAATTCTTTTTCATTTCAGGTCCATACTCTTCTATAATTTTATTTAGTATTTCCTCATCTCCTGAATACAAAATATCTCTTTCTTTTAGTAAATTCTACATCTTAACATCATCAGCTGTAAAACCCTGTTTTGAAGTTTTAGCTATTTGGGCTGCAAGAATTTCTAATGCAACTTCCAACTTTGTATTTAAACTCATATTTTTTATACTCATATTATTACTTTTCCTTTCAAAATATCTTATTCTTCTATATCATCCAATAATTCCTTCAATTTAGCCATTTCATCTTTTGATAATGTAATACCCTTTCCTATTTTTTCATGATTTTCTGACCATGTTCTTAAATCATATTTTGGTTCTCTATCATTCCAACTTACTAAATTTAATTCTGTTTTCCAACCTTTAGATGTTTCTGATAGCACTCCTATTTCTTTTACAATTTCAAATTTAATTTCACTCATTTTCTTTTCCTCCTATGATTTTATTATTGAAATGATTTTATAATTTTTAGTTTGATTGGTCAATAGTTTGATGGGTTTTTATTGATTTTTTTAGCAAAAATTCTATTTAATTTGCTTAAATTTTATCTATAAACCTTTTTGTTGAATTTATACTTTTATACACTTTAATTATTCAACTATTATTTTTATGATGTTTTTATATAATATAGGATTCCTTGTATCTGTAAAGTGCATTATTTTCACCTCATATATATATTCTCTAATATACTTTATAAGGTTTACTAATGAAAAAAGAGAAGGTAAATTTTAAAATTTCTCCTTCTCTTTTTCTTCATTTTATTCTTATTTTGTACTTCCTATTATTTGGTAACTCTCCTACTATTTCCGCACCAATTTTTTCCGCCAACCGTTTTGATGAATTATTACTTTTTTCAATTACCAAAGACAACTGTGTATACTTAGTATTTTTCTTCAGCCATGTAATAAAACTATTCATAGCTATTTGCATTATTCCTTTACCTCTGTAATTTGTTGCAATTAGTACAGATACATCAAGTACTGTTGTAATCATTCTAATTGCGATAATAGCCCCCACTACTGTTCCAGTTTTATCCTGTATGCACAAATAAAAATCATTTTTACAATCTCCTCCAGAATACGCTTTAACAGTTTCTTTTGCATCATCATAATTTTTAGAATATGCATATGGCACATATTTTTTTATCTTTGCATCATGCGAAATTTCATAAAAACTTCTTATGTCTTTTTCTGTGTACTCAAAACTCCGTAAAATATAATTGCCCGCGTGAATTATCATGCTAGCACCTCCTATTGTTGATTTATCTATTATATCATATCTTAGTAGTTTTGGCAAATTATTCATAAAACCACCTAACCAAAAAATTCCCATTGTACAATCACCCAAAACATGCTACAATACCTACATATGGAAAACAAAAACAGATATAACAAACTAAACGAATATTTAAAAAACAAATTTGGTGAACGCACACTAAAAATATGCATTGATGCTGGATTCACATGTCCCAACAGAGACGGAACAGTCGCAAAAGGAGGTTGTATTTTTTGTAGCGAACGCGGTTCCGGTGACCACATTCATACATCCACATCGAATTTTAATAGTATAACAGAACAAGTACAAAACTATTTTTCAAGCTATAAAAGTAAAAGAGCCAACAAATTTATTGTATACTTTCAAAATTTTACAAACACATATGACACCATCGAAAACTTGAAAAAGAAATATGATAGTGCCTTAATAGATGACAGAATAGTAGGAATTTCAATTGCAACCAGACCCGATTGTATTACCGAAGATATAGTACAGTTACTTTCAACTTATACTAAACATTATTATGTAGAAGTTGAACTTGGACTACAAACTTCGAATAATGAAACTGGTATTTTACTAAACAGAGGCTACACCTCAGAACAGTTTACTCAAGCCGTAAAGTTACTTAACAAGTATAATATTGATGTTGTTGCACACATAATGGTTGGATTACCAAATGAAACTAAAGAAAATCTAAAAAATACAGTGGATTTTATTAATATGCATAATATTCAGGGAATAAAAATACATTCAACTTATGTTGTCAAAAACACTAAACTTTGCGAAATGTATACTAGTGGTTTATATATTCCTATGTCTTTAGAAGATTATTTGGAAAATGTTGTTTATATTATTACTCATATTAAACCAGATATAGTTGTACATAGAATTAGTGGTGACGCACCAAAAGATCTTTTAGTTGCACCAGAATGGAATAGTCATAAAAAATTAGTTTTAAATGGCGTTGATAAAATTCTGCGTGAAAAAAATTGGTGGCAAGGAATTTTTTGAAATTTTAAATTGGGGACGGGCATCTTTTAAAAAATTTTAAAAGATGCCCGTCCCCAATTTAAAATTTAACTATTCCTCACTTATATCAATATACTTCTTATCTTCCAATTTTTTAACTTCTTTCTTTGGAACCGTAATACATAAAGTACCATTTTTGAATGAAGCTTTTATGTCTTCTTCTGTAATATTATCACCTACATAATAACTTCTTGAACATTCTCCAAAATATCTTTCTTTGTGAATATAATTTGATTTTTTGTCTGACTCATCCGTTGTTTTTTCTGTTTTAGCACTTACTGTAATATAACCATTGTCTAATTCTATTTTTATATCTTCTTTTTTATATCCTGGAACATCTATTTCTAATGTATATTCATTTTCATCTTCTTTAAGATCAGTTTTCATTATTTCTGGATAATGTCTTCCTTTCCTGTTATTATCAAATAACATATCATCAAATAAATTGTCTAGTACATCAAAACTATTTTTTCTTGGTATCATCATCATAACTAATTCCTCCTATCAAAATTTTATGTGTTGACACCTTATGAAGGTAGCACATATTTAATATTATTTTAAAAAAGTACTTTTTTTATTCATAACTAGATTATAGTTCTATATTTTAGCAATGTCAAGCGTAGAGTGCTAAATTCACATAAAATTCACAATAGTGATACATTGTTTTCACATTTTTTAATTTTTGCTTAAAATACTGCATAATTTTCTATATCAACTATAAAGAAACAATAATTATTTCCAATTTCTAATTCAATATCTCCATTACATTTTGATATTTCTCCAAATAAAATTCCTTACTTTCATCAGACAACTTATTATAACTTCTTTTTAACTTATTTCTAACAAAATCTTTTCCCTCATCTATATTCATATTTTTATTAACGTAAGCTAAATATAATAGACTTGGTATACTATCAAAATGCGAAATTGCATCAGCATCTGCTACACATTGTTCTTCCTTTGTTAATCTTTTATTGTTGATACTTCCTCTATGATTTATAATACATGCTTTAATTAATTCTATTTTTCCAGTGTTATATTCAAACTTTTTCAAAATTTCTTCTGCAATTTTAGCACCATGTATATGGTGTTCTTCATATAAATTATAATCTGTTATAGATGCTATATCATGCAACCAGGCTGCTATTACTACTACTTCTACATCAGCATTATATCTATTTGCAAGTATTTCAGCATTTTTTGCAACAGCTTGTATATGGTAATATACTCCTAGTCCAAATTTATTATTTGGACTACTTGCTCTATTTTTTATTTCTTTTTGCAAAAATTTAATTATATTGTTTTCTTTTTTATTACTATTTTGATATAGTTGTTCATATTTCATTTTCATAATATACTCCTTCTTGTTGTATTGGGGACGTTTATTACTGGACATTTTTGTCGTACTTGGGACAGATGT
>USQY01000027.1 GCA_900557045.1 uncultured Clostridium sp. | reverse complement strand
AAATATATTTGTAATTTTATTACAAAAAGTGCGACACTTATTATTGCAATTTATATTTTCAATATTTTTCTGTGTTTAATATTTACAAAATTACTAAAACATTGTATAATTTATTTCATTGTGGAATAAAATTTCATATATTATTTTTATACATTTTTTTAATGTTATTACTAATTTTAGGAGTGAGTTTATGGAAAATCAACTAATTGTGTATGCACCCAAAAAGAATATTAAAAAAATTATCCTTAGAATATTTTTAGGAATATTTATTAGTTTGTTAATTTTCATTTTAGCAGCTTTTGGTAGTGCTTATATATTTATTAAATTTAAGTGGGATAAAACAAAATATGTGGATTTGCAAACCACTAATATTACCATAAATCCAGATATATCTAAAAATTCTTTAAATTATTTAGATATATCCGATTTATAATTTTAATAATATCACACTTTGAAACAAAAACTATATATATTATTATTGATGATGTTTTATTTATCTAGTTCATTTGAACCTTTCCTATTATTTGAGTAACATCATCAAATTTATACTTTTTCAAATAATTTTCTAATCCTTTTACAGCCTCAATTGAAACTTCTGGACTAATAAAATTACCTGTTCCTATTGATACAGCTGTTGCCCCTGCAAGCATAAATTCTACAACATCTTCACTTGTTACTATTCCACCTAACCCTAAAATTGGAATATTTACAGCTTGTGATACTTGATATACCATTCTTACTGCCACTGGCTTAATTGCTGGGCCTGATAATCCTCCTGTATTATTTGCAAGAACTGGTCTTCTCTTATCTATATCTATTTTCATTCCTAATAAAGTATTTATTAATGAAATACCATCCGCTCCTGCATCTTCTGCTGCTTTTGCTGTTATTGTTATATCTGGTACATTTGGTGTTAATTTCACTATTAATGGTTTATCTAACGCTTTTCTTACTCTACTTGTTACATGTTTTATTCCATCATATGTTGTACCAAATGCTAAACAACCTTTTTTTACATTAGGACATGAAAGGTTTAATTCTACACCATCTATATCTGCCTTATTCAAAATTCTACACATTTCAACATATTCGTCAACAGTATTTCCACAAACATTTACAATTACTGCTGTATCATACTTTCTTAACCATGGCAAATCTTCATTTAAAAAGTGCTCTACACCTGGATTCTGAAGACCTATTGCATTAAGCATTCCTGATGCAGTTTCACACACACGAGGTATTTTATTTCCAGAACGAGGTTTTAAAGATGTTCCTTTTGTTACAATTCCACCTAATTTATTTAAATCTATATACTCTGCAAATTCTCTACCGTAGCCAAATGTTCCTGATGCTACAGTTATAGGATTTTTCATTTTTATTCCTGCTAAATTTACTTCTGTTTTCATAATTTTTATTTACCTCCTTTTAATTATATTTTTAAATTTCCACTTCCGTAGCCCAAAATACTGGACCATCTTTGCAAACATGTTTATATTGAATATCCTCTGTTTCTGTAATTTTTACAGCACATCCCAAACACACACCTAACCCACATGCCATTCTTTCTTCTAATGATAATTGACATGGAATACCTTTTTCAATAGCTAGTTTTTGAACTGCCTTTAACATCGGTAATGGTCCACATGCAAAAATGATTTCTGGTACTTTGTTTGGATGTCCTTTTTCAACATCTTCTATTAACTTATTTATTGCAAAACCTTTCTCCTTATATGAGCCGTCATCTGTTGTAATAGTAAGGCTTGTACTTGTTTTGGCAAATTCATTTTCTTGAACAACAAAGTCTTTATTTCTAAATCCAAGATATGTATTAATATTTTTAGTTCCATTTTTACATAATTTTTTTGATAGTTCATATAATGGAAATACTCCAATTCCTCCACCTATAATTGCTACAGAATTATATTTTTTTACATTAAATGTACCATTTCCAAGAGGTCCAATAATATCGATTGTTTTTCCTGTTTCTATTTCTGATAAAATTTTTGTTCCTATCCCTTTTACTTGAAAAATAAATTCAATTATACTTTTTCCTTCATCCACATTATAAATGCTTATAGGTCTTCTTAAAATAGGATCTATTCCTTTGCAAACCTTAATTTCAAGAAATTGACCTGGCTTTGCTAACTTACACATTTCTTCAGACTCTATGGAAAATTTAAATATATCATCTTTTAATAGTTTTTTATTAACTAATTTTACATTTCTATGTATCCCCATTTTATATCACCTTTCTATCTTGTCTTATTTTTATAACTATGATATTTATAATCATTAATCATTTTTATACAATGCTTCATTCAATTCATTTTTCATTCTAATAGCTTCAGCTCTAGTAGCTTTTGCATACTCTACTTCAGTAAATTTTTCCTTCCACAAATCAGATTTATATGCACACATTAAACTACGTGATGCATTTACAATTCCACCTAATCCTTTGTTATCAAATCCTAAAGCTATATCTCCAGCTTTTCCACCTTGAGCACCATATCCTGGAATCAAGAAATATGAAGCTGGCATAATTTTACGAAGTTCTTTTAGTTGTTGTGGATATGTTGCCCCAACTACTGAAGAAATTGAGCTATAACCAGATTCTCCTATTAAATCTTTTCCCCATTCATTAACAAGTTCTGCAACTGTTTCATATATAGTTTTACCATTTTGTAAAATTAAATCTTGTATTTCCCCTGAAGATTTATTTGAAGTTTTTACTAAAATGAATATACCTTTATTATATTTTTTACAGTCTTCTATAAATGGTTTTACACAATCTGTTCCCATATATGGATTTATTGTTACAAAATCAACATTAAATACATCAATTTCTGTATCTCCTACTTGTGTTTTACCTAAAAAGGCATTAGAATAACCTTGTGCTGTTGTACCAATATCGCCCCTTTTTATATCTGCAATTACAACCATTTGCTTTTTTCTTGCATATTTACATGTTTCATTAAACACATTTATTCCTTCAACACCAAACATCTCATAAAATGCTATTTGTGGCTTTATTGCTGGAATTATGTCATATGTGGCATCTATTAATGCTTTATTATATTCTAAAATAGCTTCACTAACTCCTTGTAATGTTTTATCATATTTGTTTTTCACACAATCTGGAATTATATCATATCTTGGATCTAATCCCATTACTGTGGGATTATTTGTTTTCCTTATTTTATCTATTAAAATATCTATTGCATTTTTCATTTTACTTTTCTCCTTTTTTATTTTCATAGTTAATATTACTCTATAATTTTTTGCAAAATAAAAGCACTATCAGGGGTTGGTTTTGTATTTGATATTGAACAAATACTCGTAAATCCACCCTTAACAGCACTTTTGGAACCTGTTTAATAGTTTCTTTATATTCGAATCCAGGTTCTCTTAAATGGCAATGCATATCTATCATACCTAGCATAATAGATAAATTTGTACAATCAATTATATTATCTGCTTGCACACGTAAATCTTTTCCTATTTTTTCTATTTTTGTGTCACTAATTAAAATGTACATTACTTCATTCGTGTTTGATGCATAATCTAGCGCTGTTCCATTTTTTAGTAATGTTTTCATTTAATTTTACCCCCTTTTAACAAATTTTCTCTATTCTATCATGTCAATATTTTGCCTGTCAAGGGATATTTTTTTATATTTTATATGTGTTTATATGTTTAAATATTTTATCTGTTATAATCTTCTTTATTATCTATATTTTCTTTTAAATTTGTTTTTTCACTATGATATGAACTATTTGGGGGAAATTTAAATTTTTCAAATAAGTTTTCTTTAACATTTTTACTTGTTTCTTCTTGTTCAACAAGAGTTTCTAATTCATTTGGTTGTAATAACGCTTTTTTCTTTGTTTCCCATCCTATTTCTTCAGGTAACAGCCCTATATTAGCTAATTCTCTTTTAGTAATTTCAATTTGGATTATTTTTTCTTTTTTATTTTTTATATTTTTTGAATTTATATATCTTTCCTCTTTACCTAAAATAACGAAAGTAATAACTCCAGGAATATCATATTTTTTAGACTTACTTTCCTTTACTTTTTTCACAAAATTATTTACTTTTTTTTCTCTTTTGTTTATAAATTTTTGTTGTTCATCTGTCAAGTCATCCACATTAATAAATCTTGATTTTTTCCCTGAAAATTCAGAAAAGTCGAAATAATTATATTCATATTTATTTAAATTTTTCATTATAGCACCATTATTAAATGTAAAAATTTCAAATAATGTTTTAGGAATAATACTATTAATTCCTGAAATAGCATTTCTTTTTAATGCTATTTTCTTTTGTGATAATTTATCAGAATACTTATACAAATGTTTCATATCATCAGTAGTTTCTAACATGCAAATTCCTATTTGATTCTTTTGAATATCCAATTTTATTGAATCTTTTAATAATTCTTTTATGTCAAGTTCTTGGTTATTAGTCACATGTGCAATTATTTCATCCATATATTTTTCACTTGATACTACTTCGGCCATTTCACTTTTAGTTTTTTTATCCTTCAATGTCATAAATGCATAATTTCTCTCAATATCCTCAATTCTTTCTTTAATATCGTGTTTTGAAAAGATTCTATTATTAATAAAATACACTATTTTCATTCTCTTAAATTCATCTTTTACTTGTTCAGTAGTGACATCGATTTTCATGGCATCCATAATTGGTTTTAATACATTAAACTCTTCTTTTACTTCATTCCAATTTCTTAGTTCAAAAGGCACAAATCTAGTTGCACTTTTAACATCTTTTTTAAACATTTCTGTTAATTCTGAATTCAAATCATTATGTGCACACTTCAATATATATATAGCAAATTCAGGAGTAATGTAATTTGCCAAATTATTTTTTAAATCTTCTAAACAAAACTCTCCACTGTTTTCTTCGATTTCATTTATAATAGGACTATCTTCATATATTTTTTTATCAGATGAAGCATTTTCAAGCATTCTTTCAATTTTGCGTAACATACTTTTTTCCTGTATTTTGCCTATTTTATCACTTTGTTCTTTATAGCCTCTATTTTTTATCAATATTTTTTTTAATATTTCTTCTTTATTCATCTAACTTTCTCCTTTTGACAAAATGGAATCTATTTATTAATATATTTTTTACTTTTGTACTATATTTTATTTAATTAATTTTATTATGTTACATTTTTAAATGAATATATGTTTATTAAAAATTTTTTCTGATAACCAATAATTGTTTGGTTGGGGTAGTAAGATTCGAACTTACGCATCGATGGGTCAGAGCCATCTGCCTTACCACTTGGCTATACCCCAATATATAACTTTTTGTTAATCTACTGAAATTGCAATTTTCTGACATTTTCAGCAGATTAACAACATTTTGAATTTACATAATTTTATTTCATAGCTTCTTCAACAGCAACTGCTACTGCAACGGTACATCCAACCATTGGATTATTACCCATTCCTATTAATCCCATCATTTCAACATGGGCTGGAACTGATGAACTTCCCGCAAATTGTGCATCTGAATGCATTCTTCCCATAGTATCTGTCATACCATATGAAGCAGGACCAGCAGCCATATTGTCTGGATGTAGTGTTCTACCTGTTCCACCACCTGAAGCAACAGAAAAATATTTTCTACCTGCTTCTAATCTTTCTTTTTTATATGTACCTGCAACTGGATGTTGGAATCTTGTTGGATTTGTTGAATTTCCTGTTATAGAAACATCAACATCTTCTAACCACATTATTGCTACACCTTCTCTAACATCATTTGCACCATAACATCTAACTTTACTTCTTTCACCATCTGAATAAGCAATTTCTTCTACAACATTTACTTTTCCTGTGAAAAAGTCAAAATCTGTTTTTACATAAGTAAATCCATTAATTCTTGAAATTACTTGTGCAGCATCTTTTCCTAATCCATTTAATATTACTCTTAAAGGCTCTTTTCTAACTTTGTTAGCTGATTTTGCTATACCTATAGCACCTTCTGCTGCTGCAAAACTTTCATGTCCTGCTAAAAATGCAAAACATTTTGTTTCTTCTGATAATAGCATAGAAGCTAAGTTTCCATGTCCTAATCCAACTTTTCTATCATCTGCAACTGAACCTGGTATACAAAAAGCTTGTAATCCTTCACCTATTGCTTTTGCTGCATCTGCTGCTTTTGTGCATCCTTTTTTTATTGCTATTGCAGCACCTAAAGTATATGCCCAACAAGCATTTTCAAAACAAATTGCTTGAATTCCTTTTGTTATATCATAAGGATTAAATCCTTTTTCTTTACAAATATTTAATGCATCTTCAAAATCTTTTATACCATACTTTTCCATTACTGGTTTAATTTGATCAATTCTTCTTTCATAACTCTCAAATGTTACTGCCATTTTCATTACCTCCAACTAAATTTTTTTACATATTTCTTTACTATTTTTTTAAATTGTATCTGAATAAAGAGTATTTTATATAAACTACAAGCCCCAAACCGTAGAGTAGCTAGCTTATTGATATTTATTTTTTTAAAATTATAAAACGTTAACGTAAGCTTTTACACTTTCTTACTCGAAATCAACTTGAGGATGCGTGTTCCTTAAGCCACGAAGAGGCTCAAGAGATTTCAGTTAGAAAGTGTTAAAGCTGAAGCTTACTTTTTATAATTTAAAAAAAATAAATATCAATAAGCTCAGCGGCTCCCATCAAACTCCGCACATAAACAGCATCCTACTCCTTACGAGGATCAATTTTTTTCACAGCCTCATCAAATCTACCATATTTTCCAGAAGCTTTTTCAATTGCCTCCATAGGTTCAATTCCCGCTTTAATATTATCCATCATTTTTCCTAAGTTTACATATTTATAACCAATTATTTGATTATCTTTATCTAAACCTATTTCAACTATGTAACCTTCTGCTAATTCTAAGTATCTTGGTCCTTTTTCTAATGTTGAATAAATAGTACCCACTTGACTTCTATGACCTTTTCCTAAATCTTCTAAACCAGCACCTATTGTAAGTCCTCCTTCTGAAAAAGCTGATTGTGTTCTACCATATACTATTTGTAAGAATAATTCTCTCATAGCAGTATTTATAGCATCACAAACTAAATCTGTGTTTAATGCTTCTAATATAGTTTTACCAACTAATATCTCACCTGCCATAGCTGCTGAATGTGTCATTCCTGAACATCCTACAGTTTCAACTAACGCTTCTTGTATTATACCTTCTTTAACATTTAATGTTAATTTGCATGCACCTTGTTGTGGGGCACACCAACCTATACCATGTGTAAATCCTGATATATCTTTAATATCTTTTGCTTTTACCCATTTACCCTCTTCTGGGATTGGAGCTGGCCCATGGTCAACTCCTTTTGCAACTGGGCACATATTTTCTACTTCTTTTGAATAAATCATTTTAATTTCTCCTTTCATTACTTGTTATTTAATATTTATATTTGTAATTTTAGTATCAGCTATATACACGCTTTTACTAATCTTTTGTAGCTATTTTTATAATTTTATATATTGATTGGTATTATTCTCTTACTAATAAACTATTACCAAGCATTTCTTGTGGCTTTTCTAATCCCATTATATCTAACATTGTTGGTGCTAAATCTGCTAAACATCCTGTATTTAGTTTAACATTTTCCATTCCAAATAACATTAATGGTACTGGATTTGTTGTATGTGCTGTATGTGGTTCACCTGTTTTGTAATCAATCATTTGCTCTGAATTACCATGGTCTGCTGTAATTAATACTATTCCATTTACTTCTTTTAATGCTTCAATTACTTTTCCAACACATTCATCTATAGTTTCTATTGCTTTAACAGCTGCATCAAGATTTCCTGTATGCCCTACCATATCTGGATTTGCATAATTCAATATTATTGAGTCATATTTTTCAGATTTGATAGCTTCTACAACTTTTTCAGTTACTTCATATGCACTCATTTCTGGTTTTAAGTCATATGTTTCTACCTTTGGTGAAGGTATTAATATTCTATCTTCACCTTTATATTGTTTTTCTTCTCCTCCATTAAAGAAGAATGTAACATGAGCATATTTTTCTGTTTCCGCTATACGTAATTGTTTTAATCCTTTTTTACTAATATATTCACCAAATGTATTTACTAAAGCAGTTGGCTTAAATGCTATATTTACATTTGGAATTGTTTCATCATATTGTGTCATACACACAAAACATAAGTCTAATTTTTTTGTTTCAAATTCATTAAATTCTTCATCTACTAATGTTCTAGTTATTTCTCTAGCTCTATCTGGTCTAAAATTAAAGAAAATTACAGAATCTTTTTTACCTATTGTTGCAATTGGCTCTTCACCATTGCATATTAATGTTGGTTCAACAAATTCATCAAAAACTTCTTTTTGATATGAGCTCTCTATAGCAGAGATTGCAGAAGTTGCTTTTTCACCAATTCCATTAACCATTGCATCATATGCTTTTTGGATTCTTTGCCATCTTTTATCTCTATCCATTGCATAAAATCTTCCTGAAATACTAGCAATCTTTCCTATTCCTTTTTCTTTCATTTTATCTTCTAATTGCATTATATAATTTTCAGCAGATGCAGGAGGTGTATCTCTTCCATCTAAGAAACAATGTACATATACATCTTCAAAATCTTTTCTTTTTGCAAGTTCTAATAATGCAAAAAGATGACGTATATGGCTATGAACACCACCATCTGAAACTAATCCCATAATATGCAATTTTGTATGGTTTTGTTTACAGTTTTCTATTGCTTTCACAAATTCCGGAACACTGAAGAAATCGCCATCTTCTATTGATTTTGTTATTCTTGTTAATTCTTGATATACTACTCTTCCTGCTCCTATATTTGTATGTCCTACTTCTGAATTTCCCATTTGCCCTTCTGGAAGACCAACTGCTAAACCACTTGTATTTATTTGTGTAGTTGGGCATGTTTTCATTAGTTTGTCTATATTAGGTGTTTTTGCAATTTTTACGGCATTTCCTTTTTCATTGCTGTTGTTTCCAAATCCATCTAATATCATTAGCATTGTAAGTTTATTTTCCATTTTTTTCATCCTTCCTTTAAACATAGACTTTGTTCATCTATTAAATTTTGTATTAATTTAATAGCTTCCTCTAATGATTTTTCTGTGTAATCATTGTATATTATGTAATCGAATTTTTCTTTTAATTTTTTATTTTTTTCAAATTCTAAAACCTGTTCTTTAATTTCTTTTAGTCTTTCTTTTTCGACTTTCCAAGGTAATTTTCTTAGTTTTAATTGTTGTTTAGCAAATTCAATATTTAGTGGTTTTATATAAATAGATATAACATTTTTAGCTATTTTTTTAAAATTATCTATTGTACTATAATGTAATTCTGTTATACTATTTTCATCAAATATTAAGTCTTCTGTAAGATATCCATATTTATTTCCTAAAAATTCAAAATCAACAGAAATTTTACCAAATTTCTTTAAACCTTCAAATTCCTCATCAGTAACAAAATGTTTATCTATTCCATCTATTTCATTTATTCTCTTGGCACGAGTTGTAACAATAACTATATTTTTAAATTGCAATCTTTCAATAATATGCTTTTTTAAGTACGATTTTCCTGCACCAGTTATTCCAGATAATATTACAATCATTCTACTATATCCCTCTTTACTTTATTAGAATTTCTTTTTAAATATACGTTTTTATACGCATTTCTTACTGTATCAAATATTTCGTTATATTTTATATTTTCACTTGCTTTAGGAAATTTAGTTTTTCCTGATTCTAACATTTTAAACGCTTGTTCCATAGGAACCCAATGTAATGATTTTACTTCTTGTTCCTGAATTTTTAAATTTGAATTTTTTATAAATACATAATAAAAAGTAATAAAAAAATTTCTTATTTTACCTTTATTTTCAAAACCAAGTGACATTGTACAAATTTTTTCAGCATTAACTGCTTCATTCTCTTGAATTCCTACTTCTTCACCAAGTTCTCTTATAATAGATTGTTTTTCTATCTCTTCCATATCTACATGCCCTGAAACCAAATCTATTTTTCCAGGCGTAAGTTCTGTGTTGGCCCTTTTTTCTAAAAGAATTTGACCTTGTTCATTTACCACAAAACATGTAACTCCTTTTAGAAATTGGTTTGTCAAGTTTTTTTCTTGTGTTACTGGTATATTATATAAGAAACTTTTTTGTTCATCATATACTTTATAGTATTTTCCATCTACTGGATTTCCATTATTTACTTTGTATTTGTCTAAAAAATTCATTTTTAACATCCTTTATTTTTTATTTAACCTTTATCTATCTAAATTATAGTAGTATACTTAATTTTGGAAATTTACTATTTTAGCAAATTCATCTGGTTTTAAACTTGCACCACCAACTAATCCACCATCAATGTCTGATGTATTAAATAATTCCTTGGCATTGCTTGATTTTACACTTCCACCATATTGAATAATTATTTCTTCAGCAATATCATTTCCATATAATTTTGCGATTTCATTTCTAATATTCTTAATACTATTATTTGCATCATCTGATGTAGCTGTCTTTCCAGTTCCTATAGCCCATATAGGTTCATACGCTATTATAACTTTTTTTACATCATCTGTATTTAATCCTTCTAATGCCAATCTAGTTTGATTTGTTATAATTTCTTGTGTTTTACCACTTTCTCTTTGTTCTAATGTTTCTCCAACGCAAACTATTGGTGTTAATTCATGTTTTAGTGCAGTTTTTATTTTTTTGTTAACAGTTTCATCTGTTTCAGCAAAATATTGTCTTCTTTCAGAATGTCCTATTATAACATATTCTACTCCTATGCATTTCAACATCTGTGCTGAAACTTCACCTGTATATGCCCCATTTTCTTCAAAATGCATATTTTGTGCACCTATTTTAATATTAGTATTTTGTGCTGCTAATAAACTATAAAACAGATCTGTGTATGGAACACATAATATTACTTCATTTTCTGTATTTTTGACCATTGGAATTATTGTTTCTATAAATGCTAAAGCTTCATTTGGTAACATATTCATTTTCCAATTTCCAGCTATTACTTTTTTACGCATGATTTATTCCCCACTTTCTTTATCTTGTAAACATTCAACTCCTGGTAGTTTTTTTCCTTCTAAAAATTCTAAAGAAGCACCACCACCAGTAGAAATATGAGTCATTTTATCTGCTAATCCTGATTTTTCTACAGCTGCTGCAGAATCTCCGCCTCCAATAATAGTAGTAGCATTATCTAATGAAGCTAATATTTCTGCAACTGAATTTGTTCCAATAGCAAATTGGTCAAATTCAAATAATCCAACTGGTCCATTCCATACTATTGTTTTAGCATTTTCTAATTCTTTTTTGTATAATTCTATTGTTTTTGGTCCTATATCGAAAATACTCCATCCTTCTGGAACATTATTTATATCAACTATTTTGCTTTCTGTATCTTTATTAAATTCTTTACCTATTTTAGCATCAATAGGTAATATTAATTTAATATTTTTTAATTTTGCTTTTTCAATTAATTCATTTGCCAAATCTATTTTATCTGTTTCGCATAATGAATTTCCAACATTATATCCCATTGCTTTTATAAATGTATTTGCCATTGCTCCACCAATAATTAATGAATTAACTTTATTTAGCAAATTATCAATTACAGCAATTTTATCTGAAACTTTTGCTCCACCTAATATTGCATCAAAAGGTCTTTTGGGATTTTCAAGTGCTGTTCCTAAAAAATTTAATTCTTTTTCCATTAGAAATCCAGAAACAGCTGGTAAATATTGTGCAATTCCTGCTGTTGAACTATGTGCTCTATGAGCTGTTCCAAATGCATCATTTACATATATTTCAGCCATTGAAGCTAATTGTTTGGCAAACTCTAGATCATTTTTTTCTTCTCTAGCATCAAATCTAATATTTTCTAATAAAACAATATCTCCAGATTTCATGTTTGATGTTAAAGTTTTTGCACTTTCTCCAATTATATCTGAAGCAAGTTTAACATCTTTTCCTAATAGTCTAGATAATTCTTCTGCTACTGGTTTTAATGAAAATTCTGGTTTAACCTCGCCTTTTGGTCTTCCTAAGTGTGACACTAAAATAATTTTAGCATTTTGCTCTAGTAGGTACTTTATTGTATCTAAAGCACCCACTATTCTTCTGTTATCTGTAATTTTTCCATTTTCATCTAATGGTACATTAAAATCACATCTAACAATAACTTTTTTATCTTTTAAATCGATATCTCTAACAGTTTTTTTATTCATATAAATCTCTCCTAACTGAAAATTTATTTGCTAGCCATATATATAGCTAAATCAACTAACTTGTTAGAATATCCCCATTCATTATCATACCAAGCAACTAATTTAACAAAAGTATCTGTTAAAGAAATACCTGCTGTTGCATCAAATATTGATGTATGTGGATCACTTATGAAGTCTGATGAAACAACTGGATCTTCAACATATTCCATTATTCCTTTTAATTCATTTTCAGAAGCTTTTTTCATTGCTGCACATATTTCTTCCATTGTTGCTGGTTTTTCTAAATTACATGTTAAGTCTACAACTGAAACATCTACAGTTGGAACTCTGAATGACATACCTGTTAATTTTCCATTTAATTCTGGAATAACTTTTCCAACTGCTTTTGCAGCTCCTGTTGATGATGGTATTATATTAGCTGCAGCAGCTCTACCACCTCTCCAATCTTTCTTAGAAGCTCCATCAACTGTTTTTTGTGTAGCTGTTGTAGCATGAACTGTAGTCATAAGACCTTCTTTAATTCCAAAATTATCGTTTAACACTTTTGCTAAAGGTGCTAAACAGTTTGTTGTACAAGATGCATTTGAAACTATATTCATACTACTTTCATATTTATCATTATTAACTCCCATAACAAACATTGGCGCATCTTTTGATGGTGCACTAATTACTACTTTTTTAGCTCCAGCATCTATATGTGCTTGCGCTTTTTCTAAAGTTGTAAACACACCTGAACATTCTAAAACATATTCAACTCCGTCTTTTCCCCATGGAATGTTATGTGGATCCATTTCATTATAAACCTTAATTTCTCTACCATTTACTATCAAAGTATTTTCTTTTGAACTTACTTCTCCGTCAAATTTTCCGTGAACAGTATCATATTTCACCATATATGCCATATAATCTGCTGTAATAAAAGGATCATTTATTGCAACAACCTCTACCTCTTTTTTCTTTAATGCTGCTTGGAACGCTAAATTTCCTATTCTTCCAAAACCATTAATACCTACTTTAATTGACATATAAAATTCCTCCTTCCGATGCGTGTTGCATCATATGCGGTTATTTAAAACAACCAGCTTTATTCTATAACAAAAAAGAATACTTTTCAAGTATTCTTTCCATTTTTTCCTGATTTTATTAAATTTTAATTACAATTATTTCTAAACATTTATAACGCTTTTTTTATACTAGCATAATAATTTTTCAATTTTTGTTCTATCTCCTCTTTTTGCTCATAATTATCATCTTGTTCTTTTTTATCTTTTGATTCGTTTTTTTCTAAATTAATAGGTAATTCACTTTCTATAACAAATTTATTTTCTTTTATTTTTACAGTAAATTCATTTGATTTATTTTCTAATTCGTGATTTTTATCATCTATATTTTGGACTTTTTCGACATTACTAATTTTTTCTTTATTCTCTTCAATTTCAATATGTTTTTTATTAAAAATATTAATCAACAATCTTCTTATTTTAGCAAAAATGCCATTGCTTATTTTGGTTAATCCCTTCTCCTCAATCTCTTTCTCCATATATTATCGCCCCTTTAAATTTTCTATTTTTTCTTTGGTAACTTTTAAACTATTATTATAATAATAACACAATAATTATATTTTGTAACAAATATTACAAATGTAATATAAATTTAATATTTTTGTAATATTTATTTTAGTAAAACTTCATAAAGTAATATAAACCATATTACATGTATTTTTTACATATAATATGGTTTTTGGTTTTTCATAAAATTTATAAATTTCTATAATTCCATTTGAGTTCCCAAAAAACTTGCAGCTGACTGAACTACCTTTTGTTCAACTTCACTCATTTTAACATTGGCATCTTTAGAAAGTAATATAACAGTTCCGATAACATCTCCATCAGCTACTATAGGATACACTACTTGTGCATTATTTTTCTTTGAACTATTTTCATTTTTAGTAATTGGTATTGATACATTATTATTTTCTTGACTTGTATAATTTTCTTTTTCATCCATTATTTGTTCTAATTCTGGACTTATACCTTGTTCTAAATATTCCTTTTTAGAACCTCCTGATACTGCAATTACTGTATCTTTATCTGTTATACATGCAATATGCCCAGTTGTTTTAGCTAATGTTTCAGCATATTCTGTAGCAAATTCTGAAAGTTCTCCTATTGGAGAATATTTTTTTAGAATTATCTCCCCTTCTTTATCTGTAAATATTTCTAAAGGGTCGCCTTCTTTAATTCTTAATGTTTTTCTTATTTCTTTTGGAATAACTACTCTTCCTAAATCATCTATTCTTCTAACTACTCCTGTTGCTTTCATTTTTTCCCTCCTTGTTTTCATTTTTATATTGTTATTATTACAATTTAGGAAAAAATTATGCAAAATTTTTATTTCAGAAAAATGTTTTATTGTTATGCTACTTAGTCTTGTATGTTTTCAATAACCCAATCATAGTTTTTAAGTTCAAACACAGTACCACAATATTCACAAACACCAGTCTTATTTAAATCCATATTTGCTCCACATCCATCACATTTTCTTGCTTCTTCCATTGATTTGGCATTTTTTATTTTTGAAAGTGTTATTCTAACTCTTTTTTCAACTCTTACATCTCTGTCCCCTGAAACATATTTTTTTGTATCATTTGTTAGTATATAATCTAAATATTTAGTTAATAAACTAACTTTAATTACAAATCTATCTTTCAACTCTTCTATATTAATAATATTTGTATCAGAAACATTTAATTCATCATATATTTGTAATTGATTTTTAGATTTCAAATTTTCTACTTTTTTACTATATTTTTCAAACATTTCTTTAGATAAAAAATGTTCAACTTTGCTTAAATCTTGTTTCATAACCCCTGTATATGTTTGAATAAACATGTTATCAACTTTTGCTCTGAATTTTGCTTCTGCAAAATCTTTATCTTCTGCTACTAATTTTTCTAAAATATTTTTTGATATTTGGTTATTTGTTGTGTTTTTTATATTTGCATTATTATAAGTATTATTCTCATGATTTTGATTATTTGTATTATCATCTATTACAGCCTTTTCCATGGCTTCAGCAGCTCTTCTTAAATTATTTAAAAAATTATTAAAACCCATATTTTTACACCTTTCTCATTTTTTGTATTGTATTTATAAAAAATCTGGAAGAGAGAACGGCCCCCTCTTTTCCAGATTTTCTTTACATATAATTTTATTATCATTTAATTATGTTGTTTTTATGAAAAAGAGGACCGTGCTCTTTTTCATTTTTCAATTAAATTACAAATTAGTCTGTCTTAAGCAAACTTTTTTAGAAATTACCCAATTTGTATTATTTCCTACAATTTTAGATCCACAATATTCACAAGTACCAGCTGAATTTACTTCCACATGTGCTCCACAGTTTGGACATGTATCTATTTTAGCATCCTTATTATCACTCATAATAAATGTGAATTCATAATGCATTCTAATCTTTCTTGAACTTGTTCCTCTTAGAACTTTTCCAGAAGATTTTTCAATTATATAATCATAGAATTCAATAATATATTGTGTCTTAATTTCAATATTATCATTTTGTTTAATTGCATCTGTTATAGCTGAACCTTTTAGTACAAAATCTTTCATTATGTTTTGTTCACCTTTAACATCCATACTAGAAAGTTGTGATTCATACATATTAAACATTTCATCAGTCATTATATTATGAACTTTTTCCATATCAAAATTCATCCATGCATCTTCAATATCTAAGAACATTTTATAACCATTTTGTAAGAATTCAGTTTCATTGAAGTCTGGTAATATCTGTTTAATTTTGTTAATAGCATTTGCATTGTTTGTAAGTTTTGTAACTGGTAAAGTAGTTTTATTACCTTTAGACTTATTCATTATTATTGCAACAACTATAATAACCACAAAAACTATTATTGATACTATTGCATCTCCTCCATCTGATGAACTACTACTATAGCTTGAGCTACTTGAGTGACTCGAATGACTACTTGATGAATGACTACTTGATGAGTGGCTACTTCCTCCACTATAACTAGAATGATAGCCCGCATCTGCATTACTTCTATTTCCAAAAATAGCTAAACACAAACAAATTGTAATTATTAATGTTGTAGCAATTTTTAAAAATTTTTTTAAACTTTTTTTCATTTTCCTACCACCTATCCCCTTTTTTATTTAATTTATTATATTCATTTTTATTCTTGTACAGTTACTAGTATACTTAATTCTTAAATTTATTAACAATGTCATTATAGCACTCTCTACAAACAGGTACATATTCCGAATCTCCTAGCTCGATATCTTCAACTTTATTATCACCTTTATAAAAACTGAATATAGCATTATCTCTTTTACAGATTTCACAAATAGAAGTCATTGTTGTTACATGGTCTGATACACAAAGCAAATCTCCCATTTTTCCAAAAGGCTTTTTTTCTGATGTTAGATTTAATCCTGCTATAAAAAATTTCTTTCCTTTTTGTGCAAGTTCTTCAATAACTTTTACATCACCATCTAAAAATTGAAACTCATCTATTATATATACATCTGCATCATATTTTTCTATTTCATCTATACTATTTATATTAACTGCTTTTAATTTATTTCCATTTTTATCTTGAACATAATCTTCTGAAAATCTACAATCAATTTCAGGTTTAAATATTTGAATAGTTTTTCCTGCTATTAATTGTCTTTTAGCTTCTTGTAAGATAACATGGCTTTTCCCACATTTCATTGGTCCTGTAAACACATTTATGTCTCCCATTTTGTCCTCCGTTTTCTTTGTCTAAAAAATTATTTAGCGTTCAATTTTTATTATAGCAGTCAATAAAATTTATTGCAATATTTTGTCGAATTTTTTTAAAATTTTTTATACATCATACAAATTGTATTTGCTTTACAGAATTGCATTTAATTTTTCACTTGATGATTTTTAATACATCAATCTTTTGCCAATGTAAAAACTCCCACATTATTTGCACCAATTCCTTTCAAAATTTTAGCACATTCATTAACTGTAGAACCTGTTGTAAAAATATCATCAAATAGTGCAACATTTTTTTCTGATATTTTTTCAGAATTTTTGCCAATACTAAATGCTTCTTTTATATTTTTTACTCTTTCTAGCATATCAAGAGTGCTTTGTGGAGCAATATTTTTAGATTTTATTATAACATTATCATAATACTCTTTCCCACAATTAATAGCTATTTCTTTAGCTATTAATTTACTTTGATTATAACCTCTTGTTTTCATTCTTTTATTATGAATAGGCACACTGATAATAACATCATATTTATTCATAAACTTTTCTGTAAAAATTTTGTCTTGCAATATGAAAACAGAAAAAGTTTTATATAAATATGAGTGTTCTTCAAATTTGTATTTAATTATTAAATTTCTTATTTCATCTTGATACTTAAAAGCATAGTAATGTTCCTCGAAAAAAACTGGAACATTACTATAATCATTTATATTGCTAATTTTCAATTCTTGATATTTATTTTTGCATTTATTGCATAGAAAATTTGTATTTACTTCACCACAAAATCCACAAGTTGGTGGGAATATTAAGTTTAATATATTATCTATTATTTTCAAACTTCCTCCTCAATTTTTTGTTTTTTATAAAAAGCTTAAAATAACCTATTATCTTTCCATTCTCTAAGCTTAAATTCTAATCCTGTATTTCTTTTTTTACAATCTGTATTTCCAACCATAAATTCTATTACACTAGCATATCCTACTATAATTAGCATCTTTTTTGCTCTTGTCATTCCTGTATATAGTAGATTTCGCGTAAGTAACATAGGTGCAGATGGTGAAATAGGTATAATTACTACATCAAATTCGCTTCCGTTGTGCCTTATGAACAGTTATAGCATATGCATGTTCAAGTTGATCTAATTCAGAATATTGATACCATACTATTTTATCATCATCAAAACGCACTTTCATTTGTTTTTCAATATCATCAATTTTTTCAATAATTCCTAATTCCCCATTAAATACACCACTACCATTTTCATGTGATATATTTTGAGTATTTCTTTCCCAAAAAATATCATAATTATTTTTTACTTGCATTACTTTATCTCCAACTCTGTATATTGTCCCCAAAACATTTTTTTCTTTTTTACTTTCAGATGCTGGGTTTAGTTGTTCTTGCAAAGCTCTATTTAAATCTTTAGTTCCTAAAGAACCTTTTTTTGTTGGAGTAATTACTTGTATATTTTTAAAAAAATCGTAGTTTCCCATTTTTTTAAGTCTTCCGCTACATAAAGAAATAACTTCTTTTAAAATCGCATCTTGATTGTTTTGTTTTATGTAAAAAAAGTCTTCATTTACTTCATCTTCTAATTCTTCCTTTTTAATAAATGTTTTACCATTATTAATTCTATGTGAATTTAAAATAATTTTACTTTTAGCTGCTTGTCTAAAAATTTTGTTTAATGTAATTGTAGTTATTTTCTCAGAATTGATTAAATCTTCTAAAACATTTCCAGGTCCAACAGATGGAAGTTGATCAACATCACCAACTAAAATTAATTTAGTTCCTTGATACAAAGCTTTAACTAAATAATTCATTAAAAATACATCTACCATAGACATTTCATCCACAATTACAACATCTGCATCTAATGGAGCAATATCATAATCTATATTTTCATAATTTCCTTCATCTTCAATTTTTCCTATTTCTAATAAACGATGTAAGGTTTTTGCTTCCTGCCCAGTTGTTTCAGTCATTCTTTTAGCAGCTCTTCCTGTTGGTGCACATAACACTGCTTTTTTCTTATGTTTTTTATATAATTCTATAATGCTTTTTATAATTGTTGTTTTTCCTGTACCTGGTCCACCTGTTATAATACATACATTATTGTTATTAACCGCTTCTATTGCTTCTTTTTGTTTTTCTGATAAAAATATATTAGTTTCTTTTTCACTCTCTTTAATTTCTTTATTTAAATGAGGTATTTTTTTTATATTTCTTGCTTTATCTAAAGTTAATAATTTAGAGGCTATATTTTCTTCGACCATATAGTAATAATACAAGTACACCCATGTTTTTTCTTCTCTGTTTTCAATATAAACTTCTTTATTTGCCTTCATATTTATTATTGAATTTTCTATATCATCAAAATCAACATTTAATAATGTTTTAACAAATTCATATAAGTTTTCTTTTAGAACTGCACAATGACCATTATATGTTGCTCTTATTAACGCATATTTAATACCGCTTCTAATTCTTTTTTCATTATTTTGTGCAATTCCCATTTCTAAAGCCATTTTATCTATTAATTTAAAATCAACATTATTTGCTACATCAATTAATACATATGGATTAGTTTCAATTTCTTCAATTGCATTTATTCCTAAAGCTTTATACACATTTTTTGCATTTTGAACACCAATACCAAACTTTTCCAAAAAGCCAACAATTTGCCATAACTCCCAATTTTCATTAAATTGAGTTGCTATTTCAACAGCTCTATTTGTAGTTATTCCTTTTACTTCCGCTAATTTTTTTGGCTCAAATTTTAACACATACATTGTTTCTTCTCTAAAATAATCTACTATTCTTTTTGCAGTTGCTGGTCCAACACCTTTTATTGTCCCATTTCCTAAATATCTTTCTAAACTGTCTAAAGTCTCTGGCATTATCTTTTCAAAAGTTTCTATTTTAAATTGCCTTCCATATTCTTGATGTGTAACATATTTCCCCTCTAATTTTAGTGAATCTCCAATAGTTATAAATGGAAGATAACCAACTACTGTTAATTCTTCTGTTTCTGTTTCAAGTACTGCAATTGTATAACTGTTTATTTCATTTTGAAAAATAATTTCCTTTAATTCTCCTTTTAGTTCCACTGTATTTTTTAGCTCCTTTTCCATTTCAAGTTAATACACGGCATTAATTTAAAATCAATGCATATTTATGACAGTTTATCACACTTATACTTAAAAGTCTATTATTACATCAAGGTAATTCCATCAAATATTACAAAATTGTAATATTTGTAATATTTGACGAAATTACCTTGTTATTACATATTGTATTCTTAAATATTTTATGTTAAAATATTTGTATTAAACGTGTAAAACACATTTAGGAGGGCTTTTTATGAAAGTACGTTTTTTCTTTTTTGAACACATCAAAAATTTAATTGCAACAAAAGAGCGGTTAGCTTTGGTACGTCCAGATTTAGTAGTTTATCCAAAACACACGGACAGCATACCATTATTAGCTGTAGAAGTTACAAATTCTGCAACCTATGATGCAAAAATTGATGCAATAATTTTTTCTATGGGTGGAAAATATTATTCGGATGTAGCTGAATAATAGAAAAGGTCCTAAGGTCAGATTTTATCTGACCTTTTTATTTATTTTTAGCTTTTTTCACAAATTTTATTTATTTTAATATTATATATTAGAGGTGATAGCCACTATGTTAGATTTTATAATAAATTGTATTTTATGGGTATGTGCATTATATGGAATAATAGAAATTGTAAAAAATGCAATTTATATACATTCATGTAACAAAATTAAAACAGAAGGTATACATATGATTGTTGCTGTTAAAAATCAAGAAGATAAAATAGAAGGTTTTCTTCGCTCTTTGAATTTCAGAATTATATATGGAAAAGAGGATTGTGTTGAAAATATAATTGTTTTAGATTTAAATTCTACTGATAAAACCAAACACATTATTGAAAATTTTTCTTCAGATTATCCTAATATAAAAATCTTGAATTGGAGTGAATTTGAAGAATTGTTTTCTCCCGAGAAATAAATTATTAAAATATATAAAGCAGTAACTCTCAATTTAATAATTATAACAAAATTAATTGCGAATTTTTGTATATTTTTGTATGTTGTATAAATGGTAAAATTAAGTGACGCACTTTGAAATAAAAATAGACACATAAG
>USQY01000026.1 GCA_900557045.1 uncultured Clostridium sp. | reverse complement strand
GTATACTAGATATTTCATTTAATATTAGCATTTTTTTGTTTGTATTTATATCTTTTACTATTTCAAAAACATTTTTCTTATTTAATATTCCATTATCATTGTTATATTCACTCATTTTTATCCCCTATATATTTGCAATTAAATAAAACTGACTATAAAAATAATTAGTTTTATTGATGTATATATTGTAACACTTATATTCTTAAAGTCAATATTGACTTTTTATAAATCAATGATAAAATTTAAATAAGTATAGATATTTGTATAAACGAATACTAATATTAATGAAAGGATATGTTACTTATGATAAATACAGAAGGAAACCCAAATTTTTTAAATTCATTTTTAGATTATACCGCTACTATTTTAAATAAATCACCTAATACTATAAAAGAATATAACTATGACTTGAATAACTTCTTAAAATTCATTCTGGTGCATTTTAAAATGACTGATAAAAAGGATTTTAAAGAGATTGATATTCATGATATGAGTGTTTCAACAGTAGAAAAAATTACACTTGAAGATATTCATGCTTATTTATTTTATTTGAAAAACAATTTTAATAGTAAAGCAGCAACTCGTGCTAGGAAAGTTGCTAGTATACGTGTATTTTTTAATTATTTATGTAATAAGTCTGGAATGATAGATAAAAATCCTGCTCAGAATTTAGAAACGCCTAAACAAGATAAGCGTATTCCTAAATATTTATCTTTAGATGATAGTAAAAAATTGTTAGAAGCGGCTACAAATATTGATGATAGAAATAAGGAACGTGATTTTGCTATTATTACATTATTTTTAAATTGTGGTATGCGTCTTTCTGAATTAGTTGGAATAAATTTTAAAGATATTAATTTTAATGATTGCAAACTTAGTGTTATAGGTAAAGGTAATAAAGAACGCACAATTTATCTAAATAGGGCTTGTATGAATGCAATTAATAGTTATATAGCAGTTCGCCCTAGAGATGGTGTCAAAAGCGATTCTCGTGATGCGTTGTTTTTAAGTGAACGTAAAGAAAGAATTAGTAATAGAACTGTTCAATATATTGTAAAACAAGAATTACAAAGAGCTGGCCTTGATACTAATAAATACTCTGTACATAAACTTAGACATACTGCTGCTACATTGATGTATCAGTACGGAAATGTAGATATTCGTGCTTTACAGGAATTACTTGGACATGAAAGCATTTCTACTACTGAAATATATACTCATGTTGATAATTCACAAGTACGAAATGCTGTAGAAAGTAATCCATTAGCAAATTTATAATGTACAGTTATATATATAATATACAAAATGTACAACTTAGTAAAAGACTATATATTAAATTAATAAATTATAAAAAATAAGCATCTTAATAATTTACAATTATTTAGTACAATTCATCATTATTGCAATTATAAATAAATTTTAGAAGATGCTTATTTTATTTCAATTTGATATATATTTTTATTTAATTGGTATTTTTATTTCTTGACCAATTTCCAAATTACTTTTTTCTAGTTTATTAGTATGTTTTATATCATATATAATGTTTCTAATATCTTGATTTTTATAATATGAATTATTCCTTTGCTCGGACTCAGCTATCTTCCATAAAGTATCTCCTTGTGTTACATATAAAGTTTTATATTTAGTATCATTATATGAATATGTCACATTTATTATAGATGCTCCTAGCACTAATAGTAGTATTAATAATATGGTATTACTCACTATAAATTTTCTTACATTAACTATTTTTTTCATATAAATATCCTCCTTTTATCCAAACAAGTTTTTGCATATTTTAATTATACAAGAACTTTTGTTTGGTGTCAATATGATATCTATATTTTTTTAATATTTTTTAAGTTCATAAAATAATAGGTTGAATTTGTTCTAATTCTAATGCTTTTTCTAGTGTTTCGACAATGGATTTACTATCAAATACTAATGAATTAGGCTTAGTAATTGGATTGTCTTGTCTGAATGGAACAAAATAATAATGTTTTCTATTTAATAATTTACCTATATTTTCGGCACTTCCAGATAATGCATCATTTGTTGAAATAGCAATAACTAATGGTTTTTGATTACGTAAATGTGATTTAGCAGCCATTACTACAGGAGTATCTGTAACTCCGTTTGCTAGTTTAGCAATTGTATTTCCTGAACATGGTGCTATTATCATTATATCTGTCATTTTTTTAGGACCAATTGGTTCCGCTTCTTGTATAGTATGAATTATATCTTTTTTAGTAATTTCTTTTATTTTATTTATATGTTCTAGAGCAGTTCCGAATTTTGTATCTAAATTATAACTGTTATATGACATTATTGGAATTATTTCTGCTCCTAGGTTTGCTAGATTTTCCATTTGCTCTATTGTTTTAGAAAATGTACAAAATGATCCTGTAAGAGCAAATCCTATTTTAACATTTTTTAGACTCAATTATCTTCCCTCCTTTACAATTCAATTATTATTATATTATGAAATTATGTAAATAAAGGTGTAGAAAATTAAAAGAGTTCTAGTCTTTTATTAAACTAGAACTCTTTGTTATTTTTATTATTGATTAATTTTAATTTGCATATTATATAAAAAATATTTCTTATGAATATTTTGAATTTATTTGATATTTGCTAATTTCATAGTTTCTCTTGCAATAACTAATTCTTCATTAGTAGGAATAACCCATACTTTAATTTTAGAATCTGGTGCAGATATTTCAATTTCTTCACCTTTTGTTTGATTTTTGGCTACATCTAATTTTACACCTAAGAACTCTAAATTTTTACAAATTCCAGCTCTTCTGTTTATTTGGTTTTCACCAACACCTGCTGTAAATACTATATTATCAACTCCGCCCATAGATACCATATATTTAGCTATATATTGAGCTATATTTAAATCATATGCTTTTAAAGCTAATTCTGCTTTTTCATTACCTTCAGAAGCGGCTTGTTCAATATCTCTAACATCAGCAGATACTCCTGAAATACCATAAATTCCAGATTCTTTATTTAGTATTTTATCCATTTCCTCTGGAGTAATATTTTCTTTTTTCATTAAAAATGTAACTATAGAAGGGTCTAAATCTCCACTTCTAGCACACATCATAATTCCGCCTAAAGGTGTTAATCCCATACTAGTATCAACTGATTTACCACCTTGTACAGCACATAAACTTGCACCTTGACCTATATGACATACAATAGTTTTTAGATTTTCTATAGGTGTATTTTCTAGCTCAGCAACTCTTTTTGATACATATGAATGTGATGTACCATGGAATCCATATTTACGAACTTTATATTCTCTATAATAATGATATGGAATAGGATATAAAAATCTTTCTTCTGGAATTGTTTTGTGGAATCCATTATCAAATACAGCAACATTTGGTTTATTAGGCATTAAACTTCTGCAAGCTTCAATTCCCATTGCTGCAGCCATATTGTGTACAGGAGCTAAATCAGCAACTTCTTTTATTCCTGCAACAACACTGTCATCAATTAAAATAGGGTCTGCATATTTTTCTGCACCTTGAACTACTCTATGTCCAACTGCACTTATTTCATCTAAATTGCTAAGAACAGCATAAGGAGTTTGAGTTAATTGTTTTATTATGAATTCTAATGCTTCTTTATGTGTAGGTGCACTATTTTCTATAACATATTTTTCTCCATTTACTTTGTGCGTTACAAATGCTTTAGGATCACCAATTCTTTCATAATTTCCTTTAGCAATTACACTTTCATTCTCCATATTTATTAATTGATATTTTAATGAAGAACTACCACAATTTAATACTAATATTTTCATGTTTTTAACTTCCTTTCTTTACAATTTTTTAATATGTCTATACTATCTGAATATATTATGTACAATCCAGAAAAATGGTGGACTAAAACATTTGAAATGTATGTACTATTGGTATATATAACATATTTTTTATTGTAGATGTTTTTATAGGTTTATTTATATCATAAATTATTTAATTTGGCAAACTTTTTGAGAGATGTTTATTTTTTGCAAAAATGTCCATTAATAAACGTCCCCAATAAGTCTAGCAATTAGTAATTCTTCATTAGTAGGTATAACATATAACTGAGCAGAAGACTCATCTGATGAAATTTTTCCTTCACAATTTACTATTGTATTATTTTTATTTTCATCTATTTTAATTCCAAAACATTGTAAATAGTCACAAATTTTCTTTCTTTCTTTTGGATCTTTTTCACCAACACCTGCGGTAAATGTTATTATATCAACCCCGCCCATAGATACCATATATTTAGCTATATATTGAGCTACATTGTATGCAAAGTTATCTAATGCCATTATTGCATTTTTATCTCCATCTGCTGCTTCTGATTCTATGTCTCTGAAATCGACAGATACTTCTGATATTCCATATACACCTGATTTTTTATTAAGTATTTCATCCATTTCATCTGGTGTATGATTGCGTAAATTTGCTATGTATGTAACTATAGAAGGGTCTAAATCTCCGCTTCTAGTTCCCATAGGAATTCCTCCGAAGTGGAGTAAATCCCATACTAGTATCAACTGATTTACCACCTTGAATTGCGCATATACTAGCACCTTGACCTAAGTGACAGTTTATTATTTTTAAATCTTCTATTGGTTTATTTACTAATTCAGATACTCTTTTTGATACATATTCATGTGATATTCCGTGAAAACCATATCTACGTATTTTATATTGTTCATAATACTTATATGGTATAGGGTATATATAGCTTTTTTCAGGAATTGTTTTATGAAATCCTGTATCAAATACAGCTACATTTATTTTTCCTGGCATTAAGTTTATGCAGGCTTCCATTCCTGATATAGAAGCGGGATTATGTAATGGTGCAAGGTCTACAATTGATTTTAAGCCATTTAAAACTTCCGGAGTAATAATTATAGGGTCTGCGTATTTTTCTCCTCCATGGACCACTCTGTGACCAATAGCATCTATTTCGCTTAATGATGTTATAACACCATATTGTTCACTCAATAATCTTCTTAATACAAATTTTATAGCTTTTTCATGATTTGAAACAGGTCTTTCAAACTTATGTTTGCTGTCTCCAACTTTATGTGTTAAAAAGGAATTACATTGTCCTATCCTTTCAAAATTTCCTTTTGCTAAAACAGTTTCTGTATCCATATCTATTAATTGATATTTTAATGATGAACTACCACTGTTTAATACTAGTATTTTCATATATATAATCCTTTCTTTTTTATTAAATTTAATTGTTTATGTTAATAAAGTGACCAAAATTAAACGTCCCAAATTCCTTCATTTTTTTACTTTTGTGCTTGAACTGCAGTAATAGCAATAACTCCTGCGATATCTTCACTTGAGCATCCTCTTGATAAATCATTTACCGGCTTAGCAATTCCTTGGCATAGTGGACCATATGCTTCAGCTTTTGCCAAACGTTGTACTAATTTATAACCGATATTTCCTGCATCTAAATCTGGGAAAATTAGTGTGTTAGCTTTTCCTGCTACTTGGCTTCCAGGTGCCTTTGAAGCAGCTATTTCTGGTATTATTGCTGCATCTAATTGTAGTTCTCCATCACATATTAAATTTGGAACTTTTTTCTTTAATAATTTAGTTGCTTCAACAACCTTATCTGTTAATGGAGAATGTGCACTTCCATATGTAGAATATGATAACATTGCAACTTTAGGTTGTGCACCTACTAATTGTTCAAAACTTTTTGCTGATGATATAGCTATTTCTGATAAAGCATCTGCATCAGGATATTCATTTAGTCCACTGTCTGAGAATATAAAAATTCCATTTTCTCCATATTCACAATTAGGTACTACCATCACAAAAAATGCTGATACTAATTTAGTTCCAGGAGCTGTTTTTAATATCTGTAGTGCTGGGCGCAAAGTATCTGACGTAGAGTGACATGCACCTGATACTAATCCATCACCATCTCCTTGTTTTACCATCATCATACCAAAATATGTTTCATCTTTCATTATCTCTTGTGCTTTCTCTAGAGTCATTCCTTTTGCTTTTCTTAATTCATAAAACTTTTGAACATATGTTTCGTATTTTTTACTTTCTATAGGATTTATTATAGTTGCATTTGATATATCTAATTTATTAGCATTTGCCATTTCTTGTATATTGGCTGTATTACCTAATATTATAATATTGGCATATTTTTCCTTTAGTGCTATAGCAGCAGCTTGTAATGTACGTATATCCTTTCCTTCAGGTAACACTATTGTTTTTATTTGCTGTTTTGCTTTTTCTTTTATATTTTCTATAAATGACATTTAAATTCTTAATCTCCTTTCATTTTTTTCTCATTATATAAGTATTTCTATTTTTTTTCAAGATTTATTTCAAACATTTACAAATGATAACAATTTAACACCATATTAACACCATATTTATAACTCTAAATGTAATGCAAATTATTAGATCCATATTTACATCAACCACCCCAAAAAAACAGTAGAGTATGCAAAATAAAATATATTAAAATGCAGTGAACGCGCAGTTTGGGAGCGTGAGCACACACACATTTTAACACACTAAAACGACCAGCAAAGAAACGGAATTTTAATATATTTTATTTTGCCGGTTATCTCTAATGCACACATATATAAATACAAAAATAGCACCAAATGCTACATAATAAAGCATTTAGTGCTATTATACCTACTTAATCACTATTCCCAATAACCTCGAAAGTTCCACAGCCTGATACTCATCAACTATCACGCCTTGTAAATCTTGTGGCATAACAACCAATCCTGTAATATCACATGTTGTAAAATCTATATCTTTTAGGTTAGTTCTAAACATTTGAATTCCTATTAAGTTTGAATACTTAAATTCAACATTTTTGAATACAGCTTCTTGTATACTTGCATTTGATAATTTTGACGAATGAAAACACACATCTCTAAAATGTGACAATGACATATTAGAATATGATAAATTACTTCCATCAAAAAATGTATTATACATGTGTGAGTTTGTAAAGTTACATCCTACTAATTTACAATTTTTAAATACAACTCTTACAAAATTACATTCGCTAAAATCTGTATTTGAAAAATCACAATTATCAAATACTACATCTGTAAATGATACTTGATTAAATTTTGCATTTAGACATATAGAAGCGGAAAATTCACATGTATTGAATTCCAAATTACTTGTATCTATATGTGCTTCATAACATCCTCTAAATCTACATCCTTGTATGTCTAATTCATTTTTCTGTGCTTCTATTATAAGTCTTTCTATGTTATTACATTCTAATAATTCTGCTATTTCTATTCCAGGTATCTCCATATTTTCCTTTTTCCTCCAAACTTATAGTTAGTCTTATGTGATTTGTTTAAACTTACATTTATACAATATTATATTGTATATTTTATATTAAAATATAACTTCTTATTTTAGTCAAGTTTTTTTTGATTTTTTTGTATATATTTATTATTTTTTCGCATAATAATTTTGAACGAATGGAGGTGTTCTTTATGTCAGAAAAAAATAATAAAAATCAAAATAAGAATAATAATAAAAACAATCAAAATAACAATAAAAATAACCAAAATAATAAAAATTGTGACTAATTTGATATTTTCAATTAATGTTGACTATAATAATAAAAATTTTGTATTGTAATTGTTTTATTTTTGTAGAATATAAAAAACGAAAATTTAAAAACTAACAGTTTTAAGGAATCCTTAACATGTATTTTTAAATTTTCGTTTTTTATCTAATTCCTTCATTCTTTCAAAAATTTTTTTAGGAATTTTCCTGTGTAACTTCTTTCATTTTTACAGATTTGTTCTGGGGTACCAATTGCTATAACTTCTCCCCCATTTTCTCCGCCTTCTGGGCCTAAGTCTATTATGTGGTCACAAGTTTTTATTAGGTCTAAATTGTGTTCTATAACTACTATTGTGTTTCCTGTATCTACTAGTCTTTGAAGTATATCTACCAAGCGATGAACATCTGCTATATGAAGTCCTGTTGTAGGTTCATCTAAAATATATAATGTTTTTCCGGTTGCTCTTTTAGATAATTCTGTAGCTAATTTTACACGTTGAGCTTCACCACCAGATAGTGTTGTTGATGGTTGTCCAAGTTTTATATATCCTAATCCAACATCATATAACGTTTGTATTTTTTGTTTTATTTTAGGTATATTTTTAAAGAATTCTAAAGCTTCTTCTACTGTCATATCTAATACATCTGCTATTGTTTTATCTTTATATTTTACTTCTAGAGTTTCATGGTTATAACGTTTTCCTTTGCATACTTCGCATGGCACATATATATCTGGTAAAAAGTGCATTTCAATTTTTATAACACCATCTCCAGAACAACTTTCACATCTTCCACCTGAAACATTAAAACTAAATCTTCCTTTTTGATATCCACGTAATTTAGCTTCATTAGTTCCTGCAAATAAGTCCCTTATTATATCGAAAACACCTGTATATGTTGCGGGATTTGAACGTGGGGTTCTTCCTATTGGTGATTGATCTATATTTATTATTTTATCTATATTTTCCAATCCTTTTATTTTATTACATTTACCTGGTTTTTCATTAGAACCATTTAAATCTCTAGCTATTGTTTTATACAGTACTTCATTTATTAAAGTACTTTTACCTGAACCTGATACACCTGTAACACAATTGAATACTCCTAATGGAATTTTTACAGTAACATTTTTTAAATTGTGTTCTGTGGCTCCAATTATTTCTATACATTTTCCTTTTACAGGTTTTCTTCTTTTTTCAGGAACTTTAATTTGCTTTTTACCACTTAAATATTGGCCAGTTATAGAGTCTGAAATTAATTTTATTTCTTCTGCAGTTCCTTGTGCCATAACTTTACCACCATGAACACCAGCACCTGGACCTATATCTATAATTTGATCTGCAGCATACATTGTATCTTCATCATGTTCTACTACTAATACGGAATTTCCTAAATCTCTTAGTTTTTTCAAAGTTGCAATTAGTTTTTCATTATCTCTTTGATGTAATCCAATACTTGGTTCATCTAAAATATACAATACACCTGTTAAACCTGCACCTATTTGTGTTGCCAAACGTATTCTTTGGGCTTCACCACCAGATAATGTACCTGCACTTCTTGATAATGTTAAATATTCTAAACCTACATCAATTAAAAATTGAAGTCTTTTATGCATTTCTTTTAAAATTTGATCAGAAATCATAGCCTCTTTTTTTGATAATTGTAAATTTGATAAATACTCTTTAATTTTATTTATTGGCATATCTGTTAGTTCGTTTATGTTTTTATTCCCAACTTTTACAGATAATACTTCTTTTTTTAATCTTGCACCATTACATTCATCACAATCACTATTACTCATATACATCTCATAAAAATCACGCATTCCTTGTGATTTAGTTTCATTGTAACGTCTTTCAAGTGTTGGAATAACGCCTTCAAAGCTTTGAGTAAATTTACGAGTACCTGTAGCAGATTGAAATTCAAAATCTATTTTTTCGTCACCTGTTCCGTATAAAATTTTTTCCATAAATGAACGAGGTAAATCTTTTATTGGTTTACGTATATCTACACCATAATGTTTAGCAATACTTTCAAAATACATTTTTGCCATAGTATCGCCTTTTTTCATAGTACTTGCACCAAATGCTTTAACTCCATCATATAATGTTTTAGTTTTATCTGGAATAATTAAATCTTCATCCATTTTCATTAAATAACCTATACCTGTACATTTTGAACATGCACCAAATGGATTGTTAAATGAAAATAGACTTGGTGTCAATTCAGGAAAACTAAACCCACAATCAGGACACGCATAATTTTGGCTAAATAACATTTGTGCTGAATCTTCATCTGAACTTATTATATTAGCTGTTTTTACTATATTAGAAAGATTTTTTATAGATTCATTTGGTATATAAGCTACATCAATTGCAACTAAATTATCTGCATGTTTTAATGCAAGTTCTACAGATTCTGCTAATCTGCTTCTTATGTCAGGTTTTATAATTAATCTATCTATTATTAATTCTATATTATGTTTTTTCTTTTTATCAATAGAAATTTCATCAGACAATTCTATTGGTTCACCATCAATTCTAGCACGTGTAAAACCCTGTTTTTGAAAGTTTTGAAGAAGTTTTACATATTCGCCTTTTCTATTTCTTACAACAGGAGCTAAAACTTGAATTTTTGTTCCTTCAGGTAAAGACATTATTGTTTCCAATATTTGATCTATTGATTGTTTTTCTATTTTTTTACCACAATGAGGACAATATGGAACACCAATTCTTGCATATAATAAACGAATATAATCGTATATTTCTGTTACAGTTCCTACTGTAGAACGTGGGTTTTTTGATGTAGTTTTTTGATCTATTGAAATTGCTGGTGATAAACCATCTATTGATTCAACATTAGGTTTTTCCATTAGTCCTAAGAATTGTCTTGCATATGATGATAAGCTTTCTACATATCTTCTTTGCCCTTCTGCATATAAAGTATCAAATGCGAGTGAAGATTTTCCTGAACCTGATAAACCTGTTATTACTACTAATTTGTCTCTTGGTATTTCTAAATTTATATTTTTTAAATTATGCTCTTTTGCTCCTTTAATTATTATTTTATCATTCATTTTCTATATTTCCCCCTTGCACAATTATTATTATAACATATTTTTTTTAATAGGGAAAGGGGACTTTCTTTCATTATTGTTACTATAATTCATAATTCAGAGTACTTAATTTTATAACTTATATTTTAGCATAATATTTCTGGTAATTTGTCAAATGCTAATTTAGTAATATTGTTCAATAACAGCACTAGATGCTAGTACTAGTTTGTTTGATTTGTTGTACTTGTGTTCTTTACATAATTCAAAAATATTTTCTCTGTCGTCTACTTGTTATGTTATTGTTTGTAACTTGTTTACATATATTTATGATAATTTCATTGGCGTAAACTTATTATGTTTTGTATCCTTAACATTATTATTTTTTTTCTACTCTCATAAAAAATAACCTGTAATTTTTTATTTTCTTCATATTCTATTATATTACTGGAAAAATAACAAAAAACATGGCAACATTTTTAAAAGTTTTAAAAATGTTGCCATGTTTTTTGTTATTTAGTTATGTAATTACACTAATAGTGTAATTATTTGTTTTTAATCTCCTATTCTTTCCGGATTATACATATAATTGTTATCTTTAGTTAAAATGATTGTATCTGTATAATTTGTTGGAATACTAGATTTTTCTATTCTTTCGTATTTTTCTTCAATAAAATCTCTGACTATAGAAAATTCATCTTCTAAAGTTATTTTGTATAAATTTAGAATTTGAAATCCTTCTTGGGAATAGAACTTTATAGCTTTTCTAAAAAATTCTCTTCCAGCTTGTGTTTGTGGTGCTATTTTAGGAAGATATAATAATTGTTCTCCTCTTCTATATCTTATTAGTATTGCTGAAAATTCACTTTGTAAGATATATTCAGGATCCGTAATTTCAAATATGTTTTTTTTATAAACTTTTTCTAGAATGTTATATGCTAACCGTTCATGTCCTTTCGCTTGTGTTGAATAGTACTTTCCATTCGGAAATAAAAAACCTGCACCTAAGGGAAACATATTTATGTTATCCATTATCGTTTGCTCCTTTCATTAGTATATCTTGTATTTTATATTTTATATGTGTATATGTCAAGGTATAATTTATAATTCACATATAGAATCGTAATCTGATATTTATAATTTTGTAATCTAATTTATATTTTAAACTTGTTTTACTATTAAATTATAACATTTCCCTTATCTGATCTTCTCTATTTTTAATACTTAATAAAGTAACAGGCACATCTAGTACCGTTTTACAGCCTCTTTCACCTTTATTGTACATTTTACAAGCAGCTCTTGCATATGAAATTAATACTGATGCTGTAAATTCTGGATTTGATTCTAATTTTAATGAATATTCAATTACTTGATTTGTTGATATTCCTGTATTTCCGCTTCTTATTACAAATCCTCCATGTGGCATTTTACTATGATTTTTTTGCAATTCTTCTTCGGTTATAAAATTTACTGTTGTATTATAATTTGCAAAATAATTTGGCATATTTATAATTTCTTTTTCTATTTTTTCTTTATCTGCTCCATCTTCTGCCACTACATAACATACTCTATAATGTTTTTGTCTTGTAGTTAACTCAGGTTGTTTACCGCCTCTAGCTAATTCAACAGCTTCATCATATGGTATTGTATATTGTTTTGCATCTTTTACTCCTTCAATTCTCCTTATAGCATCTGAATGCCCCTGGCTTACTCCTTCTCCCCAAAATGTATATGTTTTTCCATTAGGTAATATTGCATTCATATATGCTCTGTTAATTGAAAATAATCCCGGATCCCAACCTACTGATATAATAGAAATATGTTGTTCGTCTGGTGTATTTCCTGCTAAATCTGCATTATTAACATTATTGTAATATTCAGGTATTTTTGCATGTGTGTCAAAACTATCTATTGTATTAAACATTTTTGCAAACTGTGGACCTTGTATAGGTAAGTCTGTAGCAGAACCTCCACATAAAATTACAACATCTATTTTGTTTTTCCATTTTTCTATCTCATTAATTTGTATAACAGGAACATTTGACTTTGTTTTTATATTTGCTCTTCTTGAAATTATACAAACTAATTCCATATCTTCATTTTTTGTAATTTCACTTTCTACACCTTTCCCTAAATTGCCATATCCACATATAGCTACTTTATATCTTTTATTTGGTGTTTTGTTTTCCATAATTATACCTCCTTGTTTAAAAAAAGGGACGTTTTAGTTTTCCTTCTTTGTATACATAATTTAATTTATGGTATTGCATAGTATTGCAATGTTTATTCATCTATAATACCTATTTATTCTGTCAATTCTTTAATTTTATCACGTAATTCAGCAGCTTTTTCAAATTCCATTTTAGCAGCATGTTCTAACATTTCATCTGTTAATTTATTTATTAATTCTTCAATTGTTGTATTACTATCTAATTTATATTCTTCTTGTGTTTCTTCTATTACACTTGCTTTTATAGTATCACGTATTGATTTTTTTATAGTTTGAGGTGTTATTCCGTGTTCTTCGTTGTATTTCATTTGAATTTTACGTCTTCTGTTTGTTTCAGTAATTGCCTTTTCCATTGAATCTGTTAATTCATCAGCATACATTATAACCCTACCATCTGTATTTCTTGCGGCACGTCCAATTGTTTGTATTAATGAACGTTCTGAACGTAGGAAACCTTCTTTATCTGCATCTAATATTGCTACTAGCGAAACTTCTGGTATATCTAACCCTTCTCTTAACAAGTTTATTCCTACTAATACATCAAATTCACCTTTACGTAAATCATGTATTATTTCCATTCTTTCAAGAGCTTTTATATCTGAATGCATATAACGTACTTTTATATCTATACTTGATAGATATGAGGTTAAGTCCTCAGCCATTTTTTTAGTTAAAGTAGTAACTAATACTCTCTCCCCTTTTTCAACTGTTAAACGAATTTGTGTTATTAAATCATCTATTTGATTTGTTACTGGTTTTACTTCTATTTTCGGATCTAATAAACCTGTTGGACGAATTACTTGCTCTACAACATTTCCTTTTGAATGTTCTTTTTCGTAATCTGCAGGTGTTGCACTAACAAATACTACTTGATTTATTCTTTGTTCAAATTCGTTAAAAGTTAAAGGTCTATTATCAAATGCTGATGGTAATCTAAAACCATAATTTACTAATGATTCTTTTCTTGCTCTATCACCATTGTACATAGCTCGTACTTGTGGTATTGTAGCATGAGATTCATCTATTAATAATAAAAAGTCTTTAGGAAAATAATCAAATAATGTGTATGGTGGACTTCCTTCCGGTCTACCACTTATATGTCTTGAATAATTTTCTATTCCTTGACAAAAACCTGTTTCTCTCATCATTTCCATATCGAAATTGGTACGTTCTTCTATTCTTTGTGCCTCAATTAATTTCCCTTGTGACTTAAAAAACTCTACTCTTTTATTTTTCTCTTCTTCAATTGTTATTAATGCTTTATCTAATTTTTCTCTACTTGTAACATATTGAGATGCTGGTGGAATTAATACATGACTTCTTAAACCTGTTGCTTTACCTGTTAATGGATTAATTTCATGTATTTTTTCAATTTCATCACCCCAAAACTCAATTCGTAATGCTGACTCACTTTGTGATGATGGATATATTTCAAGTACATCTCCTTTTGCTCTAAAAGTTCCTCTTTTGAAATCTAATTCATTTCTAGAGTATTGCATTGATACTAATTTTCTCATTACATCATCTCTTGATTTTTGCATGTTTGGGCGAAGTGATAACATCATTTCTTGGTAATCTATTGGATCACCTAAACCATATATGCATGATACAGAAGCTACTATAATTACATCTTTTTTTTCAAATAATGCTAGTGTTGCAGAATGACGTAGTTTATCTATTTCATCATTTATAGATGAGTCTTTTTCTATATATGTATCTGATGCTGGAATATAGCTTTCTGGCTGGTAGTAATCGTAATATGATACAAAATACTCAACATTGTTCTCTGGGAAGAACTCTTTGAATTCGGAGTATAGCTGACCAGCTAAAGTCTTATTGTGGGCAAGTACCAGTGTTGGTTTTTGTACTTTTTGTATTATGTTAGCCATTGTGAAAGTTTTCCCTGAACCCGTAACTCCTAGAAGCGTCTGGAATTTCTTGCCTTCTTTAATTCCGTTTGATAAGTATTCAATTGCTTGTGGTTGGTCTCCTGTTGGCTTGTAATCTGAATGTAACCTAAACATGTTTTCACTTCCTTTTTTGTTTATATTTCAATCTTTTTGACTATTTTTTTAGTTGTGATTACTATTCGCCAAAATTCGTAAAATTTAAAAATTCTCTGAACTTTGGAGCTAACTCAAAATCACCATTTTTTTTGCCATTTTACGAATTGGGTCACATTTTTATATTTTTTAATGTACGCAATGCTATATAACACTAAGTATTGTTAGATAACATTAAATATTATTTTTATTTAAAAAACTAAATAAAGTATAACACATTTTTTTGCATTTCACAATATCTAATCATATCTCAAGTTCTTGCCAATTGTAGGTTTGTCAAACATATGTCACACTTATTTGATATCACTAGTGTTGAAATACCTGTTATGATAATTTTGAACTTTAACTACTTATATATTTCTAAAGAGTATATAGAAAAATTTGTGTAAAGTTTAAAAATACACCTTCTTATGATATTATATAAATGTCATAAGGAGGTTTTTTATATGGCAAAAAGAGAAAAAATAAGTGAAGAAACAAGAATGGAAGCAAAGACAATTAAATGAGCAATATGCAATAGTATTTGTAGATGCAACATATTTTAGTGTTAAAGAAAATGGAGTTGTAGTGAAAAAAGCCGTATATATAGCATTAGGAGTAACAATGGAAGGAGAAAAAGAAATACTTGGATTTTACATAGGAGATTCAGAAAGTGCAAAATATTGGATGAGTGTACTTAATGAATTTAAAAATCGAGGATTAAAGGATATTCTAATAATGTGTGCAGATGGCTTAAAAGGATTAAAAGAAGCAATAGCAACAGTATATCCAAAGACTGAATTTCAATGTTGTATAGTACATTTAATTAGAAATACATTGAAATATGTTTCGTACAAAGATAGAAAAGAATTAGCACAAGATTTGAAGTTAATATATACAGCATCAAGTGAAGACGAAGCATATAGCAATTTACAGGAGTTAAAAGAAAAATGGTCAAAAAGAAAAGTTTCATTAGAAAATTGGGAAAATAATTGGGATAATGTACAGCCATTCTTCAAATATGGACCACAAACAAGAAAAATTATGTATACAACAAATGCAATAGAAAGTTTAAATAATTGTTACAAAAGATTAAATAAAGGAAGACGAGTATTTCCAACGGTTCAAGCATTAGAAAAAAGTATGTATTTATCAACTCAAATGATTATTGAAAAATGGACTAGTAGATACGCAAATTTGGGTGTAACATTGGCAGAATTAAATATTTATTTTCCAGATAAGGTTATTATTGACTAATCGAAAAAAGGCTAATTTTAAGCCTGCTAAAATCGAAATTTCAGCAGGCTTAAAAATCATACCTTGACAAATTTAAATTTGTCATTTATATTAATTTTAGTTAAAAACATAAATAAATTTTTTCATATTTATGTTTTATATCATAAGAAGTTTAAAGTTTACACAAACTTTTCGATACTCTCATCATAACAGGTATTTCAACACTAGTGATATCAAATAAGTATGACATATGTTTGACAAACCTACACAAATTTATAAATTTTTTTCTCCAAATTATTGAATTTTAATCCATTTTTTGTTACAATTTCTTCAAACATAGATATTTTCCTTTCTTTTGTGTTTTTGTTCAACCACATTGTATTGGATTATCTATGTTTTTTCAATATATATATATATAAGTAGACAAAATTTTATGTTCATTTTGCCTACTTATATTTTACAATAACTAATATTTTTTATTTCTGTCTAGATTATAACATAAAAGTCAAAAAGAACCAATAAGCCAATTTAATTATTGGCTATTTAACCAAATGCAATTATTAGTTCTTTAATTATCTACTTTCATTTTTAAAATTAATTAAATCATAACATCTGTCCCAAGTAGGACAAAAATGTCCAATAATAAACGTCCCCAATCCTCCCTTGCCATATTCACATTTTTATAGTATACTCTTACCATGATATTTTCAACATGAAAGGAACTATAATATGAACAATAATCCAGAACTAATAGTAATGCTAACATATAATGATTGTACTGTAGAAAACGCTTATGAAATATTTGAACAATGTAAAAATTCAAAAGCAAAATTTTGGGGATTTAAGGAAAAAAATCTTCCTTTAGAACAAATGAAAAATTTATATGCATATATGAAAAAAAGTGGTAAAACCACTTTTCTAGAAGTAGTAGAATACACAGAGGACGAATGTATAGAAGGTGCAAAAATGGCTTTAGAATGTGGATGTGATATTCTTATGGGGACCATATTTTTTGATTCTGTTAATGATTTTTGTAAAAAGAATAATCTTAAATATATGCCATTTGTTGGAAAAGTAACTTGCCGTCCTTCTATTTTGGAAGGTGGCATTGATGATATGATATGTGAAGCCAATAAATACCTTGAAAAAGGTGTTTATGGATTTGATTTATTGGGTTATAGATATACAGGAGACCCTGTTGTTCTTAATAAAGAATTTGTATCACATGTACATGCTCCTGTTTGCCTCGCTGGTAGTATAAATAGTTTTGCTAGATTAAATGAAGTTAAAGATGCTAACCCATGGGCTTTTACTATTGGTAGTGCTTTTTTTGAGAATCAATTTGATGGTACTTTTAGTGAACAAATTAACAAGGTATATGATTATATGAAAAACTAATTTGAAAAATGTATTTTCACAACTGTTTATAACTATGTACATTTATGTACATTTTTTATATGTATATTTTATCTTTGAGTGAAACAAGAAAAGAATAAAAGAATAAAAAAATACGACAATAAAAAAATGCAACTTAATATAATATTAGACCTACTAAAACTTATTTTTTAGTAGGTCTATATTTCTATGTTCTTATTAACTGATTGACTTTTGATTTATTACTTGGATTAGTTTTATTTTATTGCTTAGATTAATTTTATTTTATTACTTAGATTAATTTTATTTTATTACTTAAATTAATTTTAGCATATCTAATACTTTTATGCTCTTATTAATTCTTGAGGAATTAAAGAATAGTCATACATAACTTCTGAATGATTATCTAATATAAGTTCTTTTTCTATAACATTACCTGTTGACTTATCAGTAATTTCTCTATATATTTTAGAATTCCTATAAAACTTATCTCCGCTTTTCTTGAAATGATGATTTTCTTCAACTAACTCATAACTCCATGGGAACTCTTTTTCACTTCTTAGTTCCCCATATAATTTTTCATTCTCACACCATATAGAAATTTGAATATCTTGATTGGTAGTATTTTTAAATCTGTAATCAAGATTATTATAACTAACTGATGTTCCTGAATTAAAAGGAAGTCTTTTACCTTCATCTGGTGCTAATGCATCAGAATGTTTATGAAACTCTGTTACTTCTAACGGACTATGCAAAACCAACCAATGAATAGTGTTTGCTAAATTACAAAGTCCACCTCCTATTCCTGGTTCTATTTTATTTCCTACTATTATACGACCAGCTTTATATCCTTTTCTTTTTGTTGTTTTTCCTACTGTCTTCCAAAAGGAAAATACTTCACCTGGATGAATTACCATTCCATTAATTTTACTACATGCTAATTCTATATTAACTGCTTTATTCTGTTGAAGTTTTATATCAATGCCTTTTCCTCTTTTAATCAAATTTGAACTACGGCTTGAAATAATATTAGGCATTTTTTCACTTTGTACTATTTTTGCAAATTTCTCTTTACTTAATAAATTTTGCACATGTCGTTTGTAAATTTCCTTTTGTTCAGAAATTGCAAAACAAACAGGGTTAATCTCACAAAAAAGTTTTTTCTTATTTTCTGACATTTCTTATATTTCCTCCTCTTTTTGTATATCACCTATTCTGTTCTGATATTTTTTACTTTTTTTGTATATCGCCTATTCTGTTCTGATATTTTTTACTTTTACTATATAATTTAAGTATTAATTTTTCCAAATTTCTTTTTATGCCTTTTTTACCATCATCATAAAATCCTATATATTTTACTAATATATTATCAATTCCAACCTTATTAGCACCTAATATATCTGTAAAAACTTGATCACCTATATATACTATTTCTGCTTTTTTTAGATTAAGAATTTCAATAGCTTTCACATAACCTTCTATATTAGGTTTTTCAGCATCACATATATATTCTGAATCAATATTTTTCAAGAAACTTTTAACTCTGTTTTCATTATTATTTGATAATAACAATGTTTTAAATCCAATTCTATGAATAACTTGAAATAAATTATCAACTTCTTTTGTTGAATCTTTTCCGTGTGGTACTAATGTATTATCTATATCAAATATAATACCTCTATAGCCCATTTGATATAATTTCTCATAATTAATAGAAAATACACTTTCTACATATTCATATGGATATAAATATTTAAACATCTTACTCACCTAATATCTCATTTTTTAAATTTTTGATTTTTATTTTTTGATTTCTATCTTTTATTAATTTTTATTTTATTTTTTAATTTCCATCATTTTAATTTTAATTTTATTTTTTATTTTCTATCTTTTTTATTTTAATTTTATTTTTTTATTTTAATTTTATTTTTTGATTTTCACTACATGTTTGCTATTTATTTCATATTTACTGCTTTTATAATTACAAATTTTATAAAAATAACTACGAAGATTTTTAACTGAATATGGCTCCAAATGCTCCAAATATCCCCATTGAAGCAAGTCCCATAATAATTCCTGCCAATACAACACCTGCCATAACTGCTATTACACTCTTTTTGAAATCCATATCTAAAAAGCTAGCCGCAAGAGTTCCAGTCCATGCACCTGTACCTGGTAAAGGAATTCCTACAAATATGAATAATGCAAAATATAATCCCCTTCCAGCTTTTTCTTGTAGCTTTTTGCCACCTTTTTCACCTTTTTCTATGCAAAACCTAAAAAATTTACCAATAAACTTTTTATCTGCCCCCCATAATAAAACTTTTCTAGCAAAAAAGAATATTACAGGCACAGGCAACATATTTCCCAAAATACAAATAATATATAATGGAATTATAGGTAATGGATCACCTAACATAGTACTTAATCCAATTGGCACAGACCCTCTCAACTCTATAAGTGGTACCAAAGACACTAAAAACACTAACAAATATTTTTTTAACATATATTCACTCCTTATTCTCAAACTGTAATTTATTTTACTATAATAATACTTAAAAGTCCATACTCCCTAAAAATTATCAAATATTACTTCCATTCTAAAATGAATTATTTTTTCACGCTCATATTCAATTAAATTTTAATTTACTTCATTTGAAACCTGAATTATTATTTGTTCATAATCTTTTAATTTTTCATTAAGTCTAGCTTGACACTTTTTGAATACTTCAACTAATTCCTCTATTTTTCCTGTTGTTTGTGCTTTATATAAAGCATCTCTATATTCTTTATTATATTCATCATCAATAGCAATTAAGTCAACATTATTTTCCAAACATTGTCTTAGTATAATAAATCTGCCTATTCTACCATTACCATCTTGGAAAGGATGTATATGTTCAAATTTTTGATGAAAATCTGCTATTGCATATATATCTTTTTTACTTTCTTTCCAATCTTCTAATAAGTTAAATATGCTATTTTCAACCATATGAGGCTCACATAGTTTTAAATCTGTTTTAGATAACCTATTTCCGTACTTTTTCCATTTTCCAATGTTGTCTATTTCCTCATCAACACTACCTTTTTTTAATGTTCTATGCCAATCCCATAATAAGTATTTGTCAAAAGGCTCGTTTAATGTGTCTATAACTTTATCAAATAATTCTAATGAATTTTTTGTTTCTATAACATCATCTAAAAAATGTTCTCCTATAACTTGTCTTTGCTCTAATAAGTCTATTAAATTCTCTTTGCTAAAAGTACTTCCCTCTAGTTTATTAGAATGGTATAAATATTCTATTTTTATGGCATCATATACTGAATTTTTTATTTTTGATAATTTTTGCATTACTTCAATAGATATTTTCATAATCTCTTCCTCCACTTCTTATATTACTAGTTTAGCATATTTATTCCAAATTTACCATACTTTATTAAAAATTTGCCTACCATATTTTTATGTAAAATTTGCTAAAATCCCAATTTTATGTAGTAGTTCATACTTTATGAGCTCAAAAATCAATCATCTTATATGGCAAATGCCAGGAGGTACAATCATGGAGAATATCGGTATTGTGAAAATGAAGGCAGAACTCGAGAGATTCAATCCGCATGTGCAGTTGGATGTATGCACTCACAATAGTGTGCCTTTTAATGAGTACATTAAGTGCTACTCCTTTACAAGCAGTGATTTTATTATCATCGCAAATGTTCCGGGTGAAAACCTTCACCTTGGGAGAAGTTAAATAAGGACAAAATTGTTCTTATTACCTTCTTCCAAAATTTTTTATATTAGATGGTCAGATATAGATATAAATTATTTAGTCAAATTTGTAGTGAAAATTAATTTATGGAGGTTTTTAGAAATGAATAATAAAATTACATATCACAAAGTTGGAGATTATCATTTGCCTAATCTATATTTAACAAAAGATGAATATGAAAAAGATTATCAAATTGGAAAGTATGGTCATTTAAGACTAGAACATTTAAAAACACATAAGAAAGCTGAATATACTATAATGTTTATGGATAATACTTTAAGAAAACATATTGTAGATACTGATAAACAAGCTAAAGAAAGATTTGAAATACTTATGAAACAAATGCTAGAAAAAAATCTTGTTGATGAAAACTTAAAAAATACTGACACAATAAAATGGGTAGGAGTTATGAATAATTATAAGCATTCAGTTGAAGAAATCATTTTTGAAGAATTAATTTATATATAAAATGGTGAATTGTAAAAGTAAAATATAGTTTGTAAAACTAAAATAAATTGTAAGATT
>USQY01000025.1 GCA_900557045.1 uncultured Clostridium sp. | reverse complement strand
AATCATTAAATCTGCTATCTCATTTTTCATCTCAGTACTAACTTTAACAAAATTGTGATATTAAAAATGCAAATAATAATATTTTGGAAATGTGCGATGGAAGTATAGGAAAAAGTTTAACTGTAAAAGATAAAATAGAAGAATACGGGAAAATAGAAAAAATATTTGAAAATATAAATAATAATATTATAAATATAATAAAATTTTCAGAGATTTTATATAAAGATAAGGATAATATAAATGAATATTTAGACTATATAAATGTTATATTATATGGATATTGTAAAAAATATTTAGAGAACAATATTAAATATATTAATTGTGTTAAAATAGTTGAAAAAACTAAACAACGTTTATTAATGAATAGTAATTATGATATGTGTATAGATTATTTACTTTTTAATATATGGGAGGAGATTAATGAAAAAAATAATAGGTGTAAGGTTTAAAAAACCAGGTAAGATATATTTTTTTGATCCACAAGATTTAGAACTTAATATGGGAGATAAAGTTATTGTTGAGACATCAATGGGGGAAGAATTAGGTACAGTAGTTGTTAGTAAAAGAGAGTTACCAGATGATAAAATAGAAAAAACTTTAAAAAAAGTAATAAGAATTGCTACAAAACAAGATATGAAAAATATGCAGATGTATAAAAGTAAAGAGCCAGAGGCATTAAAAATATGTGAAGAAAAAATAAAAAAACATAAGTTAGACATGAATTTAATAGATGTTGAATATAAATTTGATGGTAGTAAAATTTTATTTTACTTTACTGCAGATGGAAGAATAGATTTCAGAGATTTAGTTAAAGAGTTGGCAAGTATTTTTAAAACGAGAATTGAATTGAGACAAATAGGTGTGAGAGATGAAGTTCGTAGGATAGGTGGAAATGGAGTGTGTGGAAGAGAATTATGTTGTTGTTCTTTTTTAGGTAATTTTGAAACTGTTTCTATAAAAATGGCTAAAGAGCAAAATATATCTTTAAATCCTTCTAAAATTTCAGGAAATTGTGGTAGGTTAATGTGCTGTTTGAAGTATGAACAGGAGGTATATGAAGAAAAATTGAAAAAATTACCAAAAGTAGGAGCAATAGTCGAAACAGAAGAGGGTGAAGGTATAGTTGATAGTGTAGAAGTTATAAAGGAGCAAATAAAAGTAAAATTTAAAGATGGAGAGGAATATTTTTACAAGAAATATAATGCTAATGATATAAAAATAATTAAAAATATTTCTAATAATAGAATTGATCCAGAAGAAGCGGAACATTTGAAAGAATTAAAGGAGTTAGAAAATTTACAGAAAATGGATAACAAGAACAACTTAGATGATATTTAGAAAATGTTAAAATATTTAATTTGTAATAGATAATGCAAATTATATAATATGAAAGGTGGTGAAATTTATGTCATATAAAATTACTGAAAAATGTATTTCTTGTGGAGCATGTGCAGGAGAATGTCCGGTTGGATGTATTTCACAAGGTGAAGAAAGATATGTGATTGATAAAAATGCTTGTATTGGATGTGGTACTTGTGCGGGAGTTTGCCCAGTTGAGGCACCAATTGAAGAATAACTAATACATAATGATTTAGAAATAAAATGAAAGATTTTTGAGTATTGGAAAATATGATTTCTTAATATTCAAAAATTTTTTTATGAAAAAAATTTTTATTGTATATATTTACAAAAGAGTACATAAATGATTTAATATAAGTGAAAATTGAACTGTAAAAATAATATGAAGTTCAAAATATAGAGGGGGGATTTTGATATGAAAAAAATTTGGAGCAATTATAAACAAACTATTATTTTATTAATTTCAATAATAATTGGAGCAATAGCTGGAATTATATTTAAAGAAAAAGTAAAAATTGTTAAACCATTAGGTGATATTTTTATTAATTTAATGTTCGTAATAATAATACCTCTAGTTTTTTTAACAATATCCACATCCATTTCAAAAATGAAACAACCTAAAAGATTAGGAAAAATAATGGGAACAACAATATTAGTTATTGTTATTACTTCGATTATTGCAGTTTTGGTTGGAATTGCAAGTACATATTTTATAAAATTAGTAGAAAGTGATAATAATGAATTTATAAAATCTCAGTTAGGTTCAGAGAAAATGCAAATTGATGAGCAGGATAAAACAATTTTAGATAGAACAGTGGATGCGATTACTGTTAGTGATTTTTCAGGACTATTTTCTAGACAGAATTTGATTGCTGTAATGGTATTTTCTATTTTAATTGGTATAGCAATGAATATGGCAGGTGATAAGGCTAGACCATTAGAGAGAGTGATGATATCAGCTAATGATGTTATAATGAATGTGTTAAAAATAATAACATATTATGCACCAATAGGATTGGGATGTTATTTTGCAGTTTTAGTAGGAAATTTTGGCGAAAGTATAGCAATTGGATATGCCAAAACATTTATTATATACACGGTTGTTGCTTGTAGTTTTTATTTTATAGTATATACATTATATGCATTTATTTCAGGTGGAAAGAAAGGAGTAAAAGTTTTTTGGAAAAATGTAATTGAACCAACAGTAACTTCTATAGCTACATGTTCGAGTGCGGCATGTATTCCTGGAAATGTAGAGGCTGCCAAAAAGATGGGAGTAAATGAAGATGTTGCAGAGACAGTAATTCCTTTGGGAACTAGCTTCCATAAAGATGGCTCAATAATAGGAACTGTGTTTAAGATTATGTTTTTAGTGTGTTTATTTGGAACTAATGTTTCAGGAGCAAGCGGAATAATGCAAATACTATTAGTAGGATTAATAGCAACTCTATTAGTGAGTGCAGTTCCTATTGGTGGAGGTACAATTTCTGAAATGATGATTTTATCTATGATGGGATATCCTGTTACAGCATTACCAATATTAACTATTATAGCTACTATTATCGATCCACCAGCAACAATGCTTAATGTTACGGGAAATACTGCTTCTTGTATGTTAGTGGGACGAATTGTAGATGGAAAAACTAAATAATTGTGTGTTATTGAAATGCTATCATTATAGTTTCAAAATTTATTGAAAGTATTTAATATTACACATAAAGGAGGAAAAATGTTAAATATAGGTTGTCATTTATCAGCATCAAAAGGATTTGAAAATATGGGATTAGAGGCTTTAAAAATAAATGCAAATACTTTTCAATTTTTTACTAGAAATCCAAGAGGTGGTAATGCCAAAGATATTAATGAAAAAGATGTTAATAAATTATTAGATATAATGAATAAAAATAATTTTGCTAAGATTTTAGCTCATGCACCATATACTTTAAATTTATGTTCTGCTGATCACAAAATTCGTAAGTTTGCTAAAGATGTTATGATTGATGATTTAAATAGAATGGAATATTTGCCAGGAAATATGTATAACTTTCATCCAGGTAGTCATGTAGGACAAGGGGTTAATGTGGGTATAGAATATATTGCAAATGCTTTGAATGAAATATTGAATAAAAAACAATCAACTATAGTACTGTTAGAAACAATGGCTGGAAAAGGCAGTGAGGTTGGTAGTAAGTTTGAAGAATTAAAGGAAATAATAAGTAAGGTAAAATTGAATGAAAAACTTGGCGTGTGCCTTGATACATGCCATGTTAGTGATGCTGGATTTGATATAGTTAATAATTTAGATGGAGTTTTAGAAGAATTTGATAATATAATAGGATTAGATAGATTAAAAGCTATTCATTTAAATGATAGTATGAATAAATTAGGAGCACATAAAGATAGGCACCAAAAAATTGGATATGGTTATATTGGTGTAAAAGCTTTCGAAAAAATAATTAATCATCCCAAATTAAGAAATTTACCGTTTTACTTAGAAACTCCACAAGAGGATATAAGTGGATATGGCAGAGAAATAAAAATTTTAAGAAAGTTATATAAAGAATAAAAATAATAATTGGACATATTTTGAATGCGAAAAGTGATATAAACAATAGAGACATAAGAAAAGACACATTGTTTATATCACTTTTTGGCGTTAGCTACCTATCATATATACTGCCTATCATACGTGTAGAACCATCAGAATTGCGAACAGCAATTCTAAGATTAGTACATTGTGCGATAACAGGATGTATAAAAGGTTCGAGAATATTTTTGGTTGTTATATCAATAACTCCCCATTTTTCATTTAATTTAGCACAAATATGTTTCTCAACATATGCACCAATTTCCATGCTCGATGGTTCATCTTCAAATAGTTGTTCTAAATTTGTTTGAGCAGAATACCGAACTGCAATTTCCTGCGTGCCTAAAAAGAACATTATGGATTCAAATGGAAATTGAAAAACATAAGTATTATTAGAACAATTCCAAATAAAACATTTGTCGTCTTGACTACTAATTAGTATCAGATCGTTTTTTAAAAATAGTGGATTCTTTACATTGTTTGAAATTAACGTACCATTAAGTGTGTAAATTGAAGAAATACCATCATCTTTTGTAGCAACAATTCCAAATTTTTGAAAATGTAGCGATTTAAATTCGATTGGAGCAATAATCTGTTGTGTTTCGGTATTGATTAAACCATACCGCATATTGTGAATGCTTTGTACACCTATAATCATCAGTGTAACCTCCTTAAATAAAATTTTAATAATATTATTATACAAGAATATTATAGATTTTTCAAGTATAAGTAAATATTGTGATATCATAAAAATCAAATTTTAATTTTACATTATATATAGAATTTTTGCTGAAGTATTGTGTTAAAATGTATTATTAAATTTAATTTATCTATTAGTAATTTCTTCTAAATCTAACAATTCTTGCCACCTAGCATCGACTTCTTTTTGGAATTCTTCAATCATCCATTCATTTCCAGGTTTAAACATATGTTTAAAACGTCTTTGTGGTTTCAAGAATTCTTCAATAGGTTTTTTATTTGCTGGTTTATAATTAATATGATATTTTCCATCGATAACTTCATATAAAGGCCAATAACAAGTCTCAACTGCAAGTTTATTAATTTCCATTAACATATCTGTAGGATAACCCCATCCTCTAGGGCAAGGTGCCATAACATTTAAAAATGCAGGACCTTCTGTATAAATTGCTTTTTCAGATTTTTCATATAAGTCCTTAAAATTATTTATTGCAATACTTTGTGCAACATAAGGAATATGGTGTTCAACCATAATCTTAGTTAAATCTTTTCTAGCTTGCATTTTGCCAGGTATTACACTACCTGCAGGACTTGTTGTAGTATCTGCGAATTTTGGCGTAGCACTAGAACGTTGAATACCAGTATTCATATATGCACCATTATCATAACATACATATACCATGTCATGACCTCTTTCCATAGCACCAGATAAACTTTGAAGTCCTATATCATAAGTACCACCATCACCACCAAAAGCAATGAATTTCGTGTTTTCATTAGCAGGTAACTTACCTTGTTTTTTTAATGATTTATATGCTGCTTCAACACCTGAACAAGTTGCACCAGCACATTCAAAAGCAGTATGGATAAATGAGTCTGTCCATGCTGTATATGGATAAATGAATGTAGAAACCTCCATACATCCTGTTGCAGATGTAATTACTGCATGATCTTCTGGCTTTAAAGCTCTTAATACAGTTCTTCCAACAACAGGTGCACCACAACCAGCACACATTCTATGACCAGCTGTAAATCTTGCAGGTTTGTTAGCTATTATTTCTTTCATATTATATGCCATTTTATAAATCTCCTTTCAAGTTTGTAATTAGAATAGTTAAAATAAAAAAATTAATTTTTCAATTTTAAATTCTAATATTCATAATAATTAATTTACTTATTTTCTAACACCTAAATATCTATAAGGATTTTCAATATTTCCAGTTTTAGCAATTTCACTTAAATCACTGAAAACACTTTCAATATCTTTTGCGGTAGTATCTCTACCACCAATTCCATAAACATAGTTAACAACAGGAACTTGTGATTTAGCAACATACATACCAGATACTACATCTTCAAATAAAGCTCCACCAGCACCATTTAATGAATCTGACTTATCTAAAACTGCAACTGCTTTTAATTTTGATAAAACTTGAGCAACCTCTTCAGAAGGAAATGGTCTAAACATACGTATTTTTAATAAACCAGCTTTTACACCTTTTTTTCGTAATTCATCAACAACAAATTTTGTTGTACCAGCAGTTGAATTCATACAAACAATTGCAATTTCTGCATCATCTAATTTATATTCTTCAAAGAAAGAATATTTTCTTCCTGTTAATTCTTCAAATTCTTTTGAAACTTCTGCTATTACTTTTTTTGCATTACGCATAGCTTCTGCTTGTTGATATTTATGTTCAAATAAGAAAGATTGTAAATCAAGAGGACCAATTGCCATAGGTTCTTTTCTATTTAATAAATAATGTTCTGGTTTATAAGTTCCAACAAAAGCTTTAACTTTATCATCTTCCAAAAGCTCAATATTTTCAATAGAATGAGATGTTATAAATCCATCTTGACATACCATTAAAGGTAATAAAACATCTTTATGTTCAGCAATTCTATGAGCCATTAATAAATTATCATATGCTTCTTGATTATTTTCACTAAATAACATAATCCATCCACTATCACGAACACCCATAGCATCAGAATGATCATTATGTATATTCAAAGGACCAGATACAGCACGGTTTACCAATGACATAACTATAGGTAAACGAAGACTTGATGCAATATAAATCATTTCCCACATTAAAGAAAGACCATTTGCAGAAGTAGCAGTCATAGCTCTACTACCAGCAGCCTCTGCACCAATACAAGCAGACATAGCACTATGTTCGCTTTCAACAGCAACAAACTCTGTATCAACAGCTCCATTACTTACAAAGCTAGAAAAATATTGTGGTATTTCAGTTGAAGGTGTTATAGGAAATGCAGCAACAACATCTGGATTAATTTGTTTCATTGCTATAGCAGCAGCTTCATTACCACTTAAACGTTCTCTAATTCCCATTATTCATTTTCCTCCTTCATTTCTATTGCTCCAAAAGGGCAGACCTTTGCGCAAACTCCGCACCCTTTACAGTAATCATAATCAAAATCTTCTCTTTTTTGTTCTTTATTAACCGGAATAGCATCATCAGGGCAAACAGGAAAACATAAACCACATTGTTTACATTTTTCACTTAAAAAAATAGGTTTAATACTTCTCCAATCGCCAGTTTTAAATTCTCTTGCATTACCAGCTTCATATATATCACCGCCAATTGTTAATTCAGAGGCAGGTGTATTCTTTGTGATTTCTGACATATTTTATTCTCCTTTCATTTTGTAAATTACATAGCTTACAATAAATCCTACCATGCACTTTGCACAATAGAAAACTTTTTACAATATCCTCAATTGTGTGATTATATGTGATTTATAAAACTTTTTTGACTTGTTCTAAAGCAAGTTTTAAAGCTTTCATATTTCCTTCTATAACTTCAGGCTTTTTAGCAAATTTATGTTTAAAAGAACCTTCCATATCATTTAATAATTCTTCATCAGACATTACACCACTAACTTTTACAATAGCTGCAAGCATTGGTGTATTAGGAAAATATTTCCCTAATGCTTCCATTGAAACCTTTCTAGCGTCTATTGTATATACGCTACCATTATAATTGTTAAGTTTTGATTTTAAATGTTCAGCATCTTTTGTTGTATTAATAACTATTGCACCAGACTCCTTTAAACCTGCTGTAACATCAACTGCATCTAACAAAGTATCATCTACAACAACAACATAATCAGGTTCATATATATTACTGTGAATAGTAATAGGTGATGTACTAATACGGTTATAAGCTGTTATAGGAGCTCCCATTCTTTCTGGACCATATTCAGGAAATCCTTGAATATATTTACCAGTATTAAATGCTGCATCTGCAAGTAAAAGTGAAGCTGTTTTTGCACCTTGACCACCTCTACCATGCCATCTAATTTCCATTAAATTATCCATAATTTATTGTTACCTCCTTAGTTTCAATTTTATGAATTTAGTATATGATTAAATACGTGGAATGTCAAGAAAATTACAAATTATGATATTTTATTTACCAATAAACATTTGAACATAAATTTTTCCATATTTTGAACCATTTACAACAGCAATTCCAGTATAATTATAACTACTATTTAAAATATTAGCCCTATGACCAGAAGAATTCATCCAAGCAGTAACAGCTGAACTATTACTAGAATTTCCAGCAATATTCTCACCAGCAGATTTATAAGATACACCAAAACTTTTTAACATATTAAAAGGAGTACCATATGTTGGTGAATTATGTGAAAAATAGTTATTATCAACCATATCTTGAGCCTTTATTCTTGCAACTCTTTGAACTTCACTATCTATTTTTAAAGCAGGTAAACCATTATTTGCACGTTGTTGATTTATCAAATTAAAAACTTCTAATTCATCTGAAGTCAATGTAGAAGATGGGGTAGATGTACTCGTTCCAGATGAAGAACCTCCTGTATTGCCAGAATTTGTTGATGAACCAGTAGGATAAATAGGCTTAATATATTTTTTACTAACTGCACCAACATAATCCCCTTCCACTTGAACAATATACCAGCTTCCAACACCTGCAAAAACTCGAACATATTCATTTTTATTTACAGTTGCTACAATAGAATAACCAGTTCCAGGACCACTTCTAACATTTAATTTTGATGCTGTTACTAATCCAGTTGAAAAGTCTAATTTATAATAGTGTTGCATTCCAAATGATGTAGTATAAGCAAATACTAATAAACACAATGTGAGACAAGCACCTAAAATTATTCCTTTTTTCTTTGTTAATTTAAAAATTTTCATACATTAATTCCTCCATTTAATAAATATAATATATATATATTCCTAAAATTTAAAACTATTCTTTTACAAAACAATCCACTAACAGTACTAAGAAAATCAATTAAAATATAAGACAACTACACTGGAAAAATTTACTCTAAAATAATTAACCAACCCCACTCGGAGAAAGAAATTTGTTACTTTTGAAAAAATAAAGTTCCGACCTAAGCCATAAAACATTTAACCCAATCCATTATCGTAACAAGTCCATCCAACCTAGCACATACTCCACCGCGTTTGAAGGAATTTATTTTTTCAAAAGTAACAAATTTTTTCTCTCGGTGTTCACCAAAAAAACGATTTTAAAATTAGATTTTCAAAACTAAGCTTGGAATAAGCCTTATATGTAAAAAATAATTAAGATTTTTTCACTGTTATTGTCTTTTTTTAATGAAAAAAATGTAGAAAAATGGTATAATGTATTTAAATGTAATTAATAAAAGGAGGAATACCATGAGAGAATGTTTATTATGTGAAAGAAACATGAAAATAGCCAAAACAATGTTTGGAAATGGATGTATAAAGAGTATTTATAATCTACTAAATTTAGAAATACCTAAAAAAGTAAAAGATAAAGAACAATATCTATATAAAAGTATTATGAAAAAGGTTGATGTAAAAAATCTTAATTCAAATCAAAAAATTTGGCTGATAGATAGGTATTTAACTTATCAATATGTTGATAATCTGAAATATGGGGATTATACAGAATTAAAAAATGAATTAAATAATGATATAGCGAATGTAGTTAATATAGAAAAATTTTCAGAGTTTGAAACTGCAGACAAAGTAAAGTTAAAACAAGCATATACACTATATAGAAAAGAAAAAATTTTTTATAATTACATAAGTCAAGTAAATTATGCACAAGATACTTTAAAAGTTGGTTATAAATTGTTCTTGGAGTATAGTCCAATTAATTTGGTAATAAGAAAAAAAACAAATCCATTTGAAATTAGCGCAATAAAAGGTATGCAATATGCTCTTTGGCAAATAGTGGCTATTGGAGGAAATGTTGTAGGATATGACAGTTCTGCCGAATTATTGGAACATTCACTAACAGATGAGCCTGAAAACTTAGTAATTAAGGAGGGAAAAATTGTTGAAGAAATAAAAAATGATGCTCAATTCAAAGAGAAAATAAAAAGATTAATTGAAAAATATGGAAAAGATAATGAAGAATTTTATGTAGATGGTGGAGAGGATGCTAGAATTCAATTTGATAATAGTGATTTGTACTTCTCTATTCATGGGGCTTCTATGGAAGTAAAAGGAAAAAAAGTGGATGAAAAATGGAATTTATCTATAAAGGTTAAAGATAAATATGATTATACTGATTTTAAAGAAATAACAGATTATATAAATGACGCAAATTCAGTACCTAAAAGTATGTTTTCAAGTTTTATATATAATTTGGCATATTTTTCAGTAAAATTTGGTGTTATAAAAGAATATTTTGTATGTGTAGAGTTTGACATAAATGAATATGAGGTGAATTAATTGAAAAAAATCATTATAATAGGTAGTATATTTTTTTTGATTGCTTTTGTTATATATGTGATAATTGATATTAAATATGGATGGCATATAGAGATTGCTTCTAAAATTGAAATAAAAATACCACTATCAGCTAAATTACAAAAAAAAGACACACACCGGTGGATTTCATGGAGATGGAGAGTTTCTTTCGAAAATGTACTTTACACAAGAACAATCAGAAAAGGTAAAAATTAGTATCATGAGAAATGAACATTGGAGAGAACTTCCGTTACCTGAAATACTAATAGATGCTACAGGAACATTTGACAAAGAATTAAAAATACCAGAAATTGAAAATGGTTATTGGTTTTATCTAGATAGAAATATTGAAGCTACAGATAAGTACAATGAAAATGATATGTATAACGGAAGATATTCGTATAATTATTCTATAGCAGTGTTTGATAGTGATGCTAATATTTTGTATTATTATGAATTAGATACATAAACTTTGCATTTGCTTCAAAAAAAAAGAACATAATCACAAAATCAATTGAAAAATTTTATTAAAATTGATATAATAAACTCAAGTTATTAATTTTCAAAACACAGGAGGAAACAAAAAATGAAACAACAAAAAAGAAAAAAGAAAAATAGAATACAAATACAATTATGGAAACTAATAATGCTAATTATTATAATTATAACAGCAATATGCATATTCAATAACAACAAAGAAAAAATAAAAACAGCATTTACTAAAAACAACACAAATCAGACCAAAACAGAAATTCAAACAAATGCATCACAAGAAGAAACAACAACCAGTATGTCATTAATAATGGTTGGAGATAATTTAATACATAGTAGTGTGTATAAAGATGCAAAAAGATTAGGCAATGGTGAATATAACTTCAAACCTATAATTGAATATATAAAAGAAAAAGTTCAAGGATATGACCTAGCATATTATAACCAAGAAACCATATTAGGCGGTAGTGAAATGGAAGTATCAGATTACCCAACATTTAATTCTCCACAAGAAGCAGGAGATGCAATGCTTGATGCTGGATTTAATTTAGTAAGTTTAGCTACAAATCACACAATGGATAGAGGAGAAAAAGCTGTTTTAAATTCCAGAAAATATTGGAATGAACACAGTAAAGAAGCTTTAGCAGTAGGAAGTTATTCTTCAAAAGAAGAACAAGAAAAAATAGAAATTAGAGAAAAAAATGGAATTACTTATGCTATGCTAAACTATACATATGGAACAAATGGAATGCCTGTTCCATCAGGAAAAGATTATTTAGTAAATGTATGGCCTACAGATTTAAATATAAATGATCCAAAAAGAGATAAAAATTATCAAGCATATAAAGAGCAAGTAAAAAAAAATATAGAAAAGGTAAGAAGTCAAGTAGATGTTTTAATAGTTGCAATGCACTGGGGTGTTGAATATACACATAATCCAACTGAATATCAAATTGATTCAGCAAAATTTTTAGCAGAAAATGATGTTGATATTGTAATTGGAACACATCCACACGTTATACAACCTGTAACTTGGATTGATGATACTTTAGTATTTTATTCATTAGGAAACTTTGTGTCAGCACAATTACAAAATCAAAATTATAATAAAATGGTTGGATTAATGAGTTCTTTAACAATAACAAAAACAGTTAAAGGTGATGATGTTAAAATATCAATTGGAAATGTACAAAATGAATTAATTTTTACTTCATACAATGCAAAAAGTTGGAACAATTTTAAGGTAGTACCATTTAGTAATGAAAATATAGGTAAATATTTATCTAATTATAAAAGTGTTTATGAAACTTATAAAAAGGTAGTTCAAAAAATGGATGAAAGTATGAATGTTGTACCTGCTTATGAATAAGCAGGTATAACATTTTGCTAATTATAGAAGTTATAGAAGGCTATTTTAAATTTGTTAAGATAAAATTGAAAAAATAAAAATCACTGAAAGGTAGTAATAATATGAGTTTAGAAAAAAATGCAGATAAAAAAAGGGTTGCTTTTGTTTCATTACGGTTGCAAAGTAAATCAATATGAAACTAATGCTATGGCACAAGAATTTATTCAAAAAGGATATGATGTTGTAGATTTTAATAATACTGCAGATGTTTATATTGTAAATACTTGTACTGTAACAAATATAGCAGATAGAAAATCAAGACAAATGTTAAGAAGAGTTAAAGAAAACAATTCTAATTCAATAGTTGTAGCTTGTGGTTGTTATGCACAAGTAGGAAAGGCAGAACTAGAAAAAATCGAAGAGATTGATTTAATAATAGGTAATAATGAAAAAAAAGATATTGTAGATATTATTGAAAATTATATTATAAATAATTCTAGCAAATTAAATTGCAATAATGATTGTATAGATGAAAATAAAAACTTATGTAATACAATAATAACAGATGTAATGCAACAAAAAGATTATGTTGAATTTGGAACTACTACATACACAGAAAAAACAAGAGCTGTAGTAAAAATTCAAGATGGTTGTGATAGATTTTGTTCATATTGTATAATTCCATATGCCAGAGGAAGAGTTAGAAGTAGAAAAATGGAAAATGTTATAAACGAAGTTGAACAAATTGTGGAAAAAGGCATTAAAGAAGTTGTAATTACTGGAATTCATATTGCATCATATGGAAAAGATTTTAAAGAAGATATAGGGTTGATAGATTTATTAGAAAATCTAAATAAAATAGAAGGACTACATAGAATTAGATTAGGTTCAATAGAACCTACAATAGTAACTGAGGAATTTGTAAATAGATTATCAAAATTAGATAAAATATGTGATCATTTTCATTTGTCTTTACAAAGTGGATGTGATGAAACTTTAAAGAGAATGAATAGAAGATATACAACAGGCGATTTTGAAATAGTTACTAATTTATTAAGAAATAAATTTCCGAATGCTTCATTAACAACAGATATAATAGTAGGTTTTCCTGGGGAAACAGAAGCGGAATTTGAACAAACATATGAATTTTTAAGAAAAATATCATTCTATAAAATGCATGTATTTAAATATTCTCAGAGAAAAGGAACTAAAGCAGCAGTAATGCCAAATCAAATTGATGGTTCTATAAAAGAACAAAGAAGTAGAAAACTTATTGAATTATCAGATATGAATGAGAAAAAATATAATTCTGAATATGTTGGAAAAAAGGTAGAAGTTTTGTTTGAAGAAAAAGATGGGGAGTTTTATAAAGGACATACTAAAAATTATATTATGGTTTTAGCTAAAGGAGAAGGTTTGGAAAATGAGCTGGTTGATGTGATTGTTACTGGGGTTGGCGAGAATTGCTTAAACTCAAGAATTTAAAAAAACGTGGGTTGCAAAAATTATAATTTTGTAATATAATTTTGTAAGATTTTGTACGAAAAAGAAGGAGATATAATGGAAAATTTAAATTTAAAAGATACATATTTAAAATTTTTTGAAAGTAAAAGACATAAAATAATTCCAAGTGCACCAGTAATACCAGAAAATGATCCAACAGTATTATTTAATACAGCTGGAATGCAACCATTGGTGCCATATTTAAAAGGTGAGCCACATCCAGAAGGTACACGTTTAACAGATGTTCAAAAATGTTTTAGAACAAATGACTTAGATGAAGTTGGTGATAAAACACATCATACTTTCTTTGAAATGCTTGGAAACTGGTCTTTAGGAGATTATTTCAAAAAAGAATCTATTGAATGGAGTTTTGAATTATTAACAAAACATTTGAATATACCAGTAGAAAGATTAGCTGTAACAGTATTTAAAGGAAATGACATTGTTCCAGCAGATATAGAATCAGCTAAATTATGGATGGCACAAGGAATTCCAGAAGAAAGAATTGCCTTTTTAGGTGAAGATGATAACTGGTGGCCAAATATGGAATTAACAGGACCTTGTGGACCAGATACTGAAATTTTTTATTGGAGAAGTGATGAAGAAATTCCTGCAAATTTTGATACAGAAAATGAAAACTGGGTAGAAATTTGGAATAATGTTTTTATGCAATATATGCATAATCCAGATGGAACTTTTACACCATTAAAAAATAAAAATGTTGACACAGGTATGGGTGTTGAAAGAGTTACAGCTATTTTAGAAGGACAAACAGATAATTATAAATCATCAATTTGGAAAGATATAATAGCAAAAATAGAAGAAGTGTCTGGAAAAAAATATGATGATGAAAAATATACTAAATTCATGAGAATTATTGCAGACCATATTAGAGCTGTTGTTATAATTTTAGGTGATGATGCAAAAATAATGCCATCAAATAAAGATCAAGGTTACATTTTAAGGAGATTAATAAGAAGAACAATTAGATATGCAAAACAAATTGATATAGCAATAGATTCTGATTGGGAACAAGAACTAGCTAAATTAGTAATAGATGAATATAAAACATATTACAAAGAGTTAGAAAGAAATAAAGAATTTATTTTAGATGCATTAAAAAATGAAAAAACAAAATTTAATAGAACACTTGAAAAAGGTTTGAGAGAATTTGAAAAAATAACAAAAAATATTCAGACAAATTCAATTGATAAAGACACAGCATTTAAATTATATGATACTTATGGTTTCCCAATTGAATTAACAGAAGAATTAGCTAAAGAGCAAGGTTTAACTGTTGACATGGAAGGATTTAAAGCAAAATTTGAAGAACATCAAGCAAAATCAAGAGCAGGTTCAGAACAAAAATTTAAAGGTGGTTTAGCTTCAACAGGTGAAATTGAAACAAAATATCATACAGCAACACATCTTTTAAATGCAGCATTAAAAAAAGTTTTAGGTGAACATGTACATCAAAGAGGAAGTAATATTACAGCTGAAAGAATGAGATTTGATTTTACTCAAGACGAAAAAATGACAGATGAGCAAAAGAAACAAACAGAGGATTTAGTTAATGAGTATATCAAAATGGCAATTCCAGTAGAAAGATTAGAAATGCCAAAAGAAGAAGCAGTAAAAATGGGAGCTGAATGTCAATTTATAGAAAGATATCCAGATATAGTTACAGTATATAAAATTGGAGATGTATCACTTGAAATATGTGGTGGGCCTCATGTATCAAATACATCAGAATTGGGTACATTTAAAATTAAGAAAGAAGAATCTAGTTCTGCTGGAGTTAGAAGAATAAAAGCAATTTTAAGCTAGATAATATATTTTTTGAAATTTAAAAATCCAAAGAAAAAAGAAAGGAAGAATGCTAAATCAAAAGCATTTCAGGTGAAAAAATGGAAGATTGTATTTTTTGTAAAATAATAAAAGGTGAAATTCCTTCAGAAAAAGTATATGAAGATGAAGATATATTAGCATTTAAAGATATAAATCCAGCTGCACCAATTCATATATTAGTTATACCTAAAAAACATGTAAAATCCTTATTAGAATTAGAAGACGAAGATTATGAATTAGTAGGAAAAATTCAAAAAGTAATAAATAAATTAGCACATCAATTAAGTATAGAACAAGAGGGATTTAGAGTTATAGTTAATTGTGGAAAAGATGCAGGTCAAGAAGTAATGCATTTACATTATCATTTGTTAGCAGGTAGAAAACTTGGTAGTAAAATTGTTGGATAAATGTAAAAATAATATGAAAATTTTTAATTTTATTATTTATTATATTTATTAAATGAATGAAATCAATAAATTGACAAAAGAAAATAGGATAATATATTTATGTACTGCAATATATTATAAAACAATAATAACATAATAATATTATTATATCATCTTAAAAAAGTGGAGGAAAAGTAATGTATAATAAAGTATTAACAGGACTTTTAGTTATTTTAATTACTGCAATAATAGGTGTACTAGGATATTTAGGATATGGTTATTATAAAAAATATAAATTAAATACAGATGCAGAAGAGTATCTTGAAGAATTTGATACAATGGTTGTGAAACTGGCAGAAGAAAAGGATGAAAATAATGACAACAATAATCAACAAAATACAAATCAAAATACTGGAATGGCAGGAATATCAACAGATAAATTGGTATACAAAGGATTTAAAGTAATAGGAAAATTAGAAATGCCAACAATAAAAATACAATATCCAATTTTGGATGTTATAACACATGCAAATGCTATAGAAGTTTCTGTTGGAATGTTATATGGAGCTGGAATAAATCAACCAGGAAATACAGTTATTATTGGACATAATTATAATAATGGTTTGTTTTTTGGAAAGAATAAATATCTTCAAGTAGGAGATAAGATTTATATAACAGATATATATGGTAATAAATTAGAATATACAATATTTAATAAATATTGTACACCAGAATCAGATACATCATATATTACAAGACAAACTGATGGCAGGATAGAGGTAACACTAGTTACTTGTGATGCAACAGGAAAGAATAGGTTGGTTGTTTGTGCAAGAGTGGAATAATGTGTTGTGGTTTGTAATTGAATGTTCAACAAAATTAATAATTCAAAGTCGACATGACAAATTAAAAAAAATTATTGCAAACTATTGACAAAAATATTTAGATGGGGTAAAATTATAAGTGCATTCCAAGTTGTGGAATATGGTGGATGTAGCTCAGTTGGTTAGAGCGCTAGTTTGTGGCACTAGAGGCCGTGGGTTCGAGTCCCATCTTCCACCCCATTTAAATAATTTAATATACTGGGCTGTAGCCAAGCGGTAAGGCATCAGACTTTGACTCTGACATGCGCTAGTTCGAATCTAGCCAGCCCAACCAATAACGAATCTATTCGAACTAATGGAATAGAGAAAACAAAAATCAATCAGTAAAATGGTTGATTTTTTTTTATTGCGTAAAGAAAAAATAAAAATACTTAAACAAATGTTTGCAAAAGTGTTGAAAATCACTTCAAATTATAGTATAATAATATCATTACATACTTAGAAGGGAGACGATGGAATATGAATAAATTAGAAAAAAACAACAACAAAACCTTTGAGGATATTAAGCATATTGATGAAAATGGTATTGAATTCTGGTATGCTAGAGAGCTGATGACTATTTTGCAATATGCAAATTGGCAAAACTTTGAAAAGATAATTGAAAAGGCAAAAATATCTTGTAAAAATAGCGATATCAATGTGTTTGAACATTTTACTGACGTCAATAAGTTGTCAAAACGTGCTAACAATGCAGAGGTTACAATTAATGATTACAAATTAACTCGATATGCATGCTATATAATAGCACAAAATGGTGATAGCAGAAAAAAAGTAATCGCTCTAGCTCAAACATATTTCGCAATTCAAACTAGAAAACAAGAAATTAGCGAAAAAGAATATAGTTCTCTTACAGAAGATGAAAAAAGATTTTATCAAAGAGATCTAACAAGAAAAGGTAATTATTCACTAAATCAAACAGCCAAAAAATCTGGAGTTAAAAATTTCGATAAATTCCATAATGCAGGTTATAAAGGATTATATAATGGAGAAACAGCTGATGATATAGCAAAAAGAAAAGGATTAAGATATAGAGAAGACATCTTAGATAATATGGGAAGTGAGGAACTTGCAGCTAATCTATTTCGTATTACACAAACTGAATCAAGATTAAAAAAAGATAAAGTAGATACAGAAAAACAAGCTTGTGATACCCATAATAAAATTGGAAAAATTGTTAGAAAAGCAATTAAAGAAGCTGGCGGAACAATGCCAGAAGACCTACCAACTCCTAAAAAGAGCTTAAAACAACTAGAAAAAGAAAACAGTAAAAGCTTAAACAAAACTATGTAATGATTGGAAATTTTTTGACAGATATGAAAAATCATGCTAAAATAAAAATATATTTAATAGAGGAGTGAAAAATATGTTAAACAATCAATTTATAGCCATAACCGAATATACATTAAACCAAATCAATTATATATAATTGATTGTTTTAGCATATCTTAAAACATAGAATTTGAGTTACGAGCCTATTACAATCTTAATTTGTAATAGGCTCGTAGTGTATTTATTTGAAAAAAATATAAAATATAAAGGAGATGATTGCAATGACCGAAACAGAAAACGATACCAATAATAAAGCAGACACCAAAAGCCATACCAATAAATTTACAGAAAAAAGAATAGTCCTCTATTAAATAAAAATAAATGAAAGAAGGAATAAAAATGATAAATGAAAAAGGTGCAAATCTATTAAAGAAAGTTATTTTAAAAAAATATGAAAACGTCAGATTGGATAATGCGATAGCAGATGAAAACGAATTTTATTATGAATTTAAAGTAAATAAAGAAATTAGTGAAAATAATTTAGAAAATTTAGAGAATGAAATGAAAAAAATAGATAATCAAGTATTTGTAAAATTATTAAGAGTAAGTGGAGTTTATTTTGAAGGAAATGCTAAAAACGAGATGATTACACGTATATCTGGAAAAGCATTCGAATCCAAAGAAGAACTAGAAAAATATGAAGAATTCTTGAAAGATGCAAAAGAAAGAGACCATAGAAAGATAGGTAGAGATTTAGATTTATTCTGTTTCTCAGACTACTTAGGAGCAGGATTACCACTATACACACCAAGAGGAACAATAGTAAAGGATGAGTTACAAAAACAAGTTGAAAAAATATGTAGAAATTATGGATTTCAAAAAGTAAGTTGTCCATCACTAGCAAATATCAAACTATTTGAAACATCAGGACATGCACAAAAATTTAATGATGAATTATTTAGAGTAACTTCTCCAAAAGGTCATGAATTTGTGCTAAAACCAGTTCAATGTCCACATCATACTCAAATATATGCGTCAAAAATAAGAAGTTATAAAGATTTACCAATTAGATATATGGAATCAGATAAACAATATAGAGCTGAATTGCCAGGTTCTGTAGGTGGTTTGTCAAGAGTATATGCAATTACAATAGAAGATGGTCATTCATTCTGTAGAATAGATCAATTCAAAGATGAAGTTATAAATATGTATAACATCATAAAAGATTTCTATTCAAAAATGGGATTATGGAATAATTACTGGGTTTCATTATCTGTAAGAGATTTAAATCATCCTGAAAAATATATTGGAAGTAATGAGGATTGGGAATTATGTGAAAAAGTATTACAAGAAGTATCTGATGAACTTGGATTAAATGCTAAAAGATGCGAGGGCGAAGCAGCACTATATGGTCCAAAACTAGACTTTATGTTTAAAGATGCTTTAGGTAGAGAAATACAAATTCCAACAATTCAGGTGGATTTCTCTACACCAAAAAGATTTGGATTATTCTACATTGATGAAAATGGAGAAAAACAAACTCCTGTAATGGTTCATAGGGCTATTCTTGGTTCTTATGAAAGATTCTTAGTATTATTATTAGAACAATTTAAAGGTGTGTTACCTGTATGGTTATCACCAGTTCAAGTTAATATAGTGCCTGTTAATGTGAAGTATCATGATGAATATTGTAGAAAAATTATGAAAATATTAAATGATGAGGATATTAGAGTGGAATATGCTGATGGTAATGAAAGTATGAGTAAAAAGATTAAAATGAGTGTTGATATGAAGAATCCTTATACATTGGTTATTGGTAATAATGAGGTTGAAAGTAACAAAGTTAGTTATCGTAAACTGGGTAGTGAAGATGTAATTAGTGTTGGAATTGATGAGTTTGTAGAGATGATAAAAAGAGAAATTAAAGAAAAATAAGAAGAAAAACAATTGACATAATTAGAAAAGTATGCTAAAAGAAAGTAGGATATAGGTATGATTTAAGTAAATTATAAAAAGGGGTGATGATAATGAATATTATAGATTTAATTGAAAAAGAAGTAAAAGATAAAATAAACGAATACAAAAACAGTTCAGAGGATCATTATGACTTTTGGAATGAACACATAAAATATGTTTATATAGAAAGTCAGAAATTAGCAGAACAATATGGGGCAGACAAAGAAATCGTAAAACTTGGTGCACTATTACATGATATAGCTCTTATTTGTAAAGTAGGAGAAAGAAAAGATCATCACATAAATGGTAAAATATTAGCTGAAGAAATATTAAATAAATATGATTATCCAAAAGAAAAAATGGATAGAGTATTGAGTTGTGTATATAACCATAGAAGTAGTAAAAATGCAACAAATATTGAAGATTTATGTGTTGCTGATGGTGATATTATTGCTCATTTTGATAATATTCCAATGTTATTTAATTCAGCATATAACAGGAATAAAATTAATCTTAATGAAGTAAGAAATTGGTTAAAAGAATGCTTTGAAAAAGATTATAATGATTTAAGTGATAGAACAAAAGAAAATTTTAAGGAACAATACAAATTGATTTGTAATATTGTTTTAGGAAGTGAATAGAAAAAAGAATTATAGATTACTAACATTAGATTATTATGAAATATTAGAAGATTATGTTATAGAACATTAATGATAGAATATTTATTTTAGAAAATTTGGAAAGCAAAAATATAAAAGAAAAGGAGGAATTTAGTATGAAGTATTATAAAAAATTGGTAGGTGACAGAATCTATCTTTCACCAAGAAATTCAGAGGATTATGAGCTTTTTACAGAATGGATAAATGATTTTCAAGTGTCAGATTATATTGGAAAAAGTGCAAGTGTAATGACAAATGAAGCAGAAAAGGAGTTTTTACAAAAGAATATCAATCCAGAGGCAACATTTTCAATAGTGGATTTAGAAAATGATAAAATGGTTGGAACTGTTGGAATTGAGTCTATAGATCATTTGAACAGATGTGGAACATTGGGGGTATTTATAGGAGAAAAAGATTACAGAGATAAAGGTTATGGAACAGAAGCAATAAAAATGGTGCTAGAATATGGTTTCAAATATTTGAATTTGAAGAATATTAAATTAGATTTATTATCTGTAAATGAAAGAGCATATAGATGTTATCAAAAATGTGGATTTAAAGAATATGGAAGAAGACGTAAATGTATTTTTTTAAATGGAAATTATTATGATAGAATTTCTATGGATATTTTGGACGAGGAATTTGAAGGGGATTATATTAGAAATAAGAACGTATAAATAGTACATTATGTCTATAAGCATTTGGGCAGAAAGAAATTAAAGAAAGAAAAGTAAAATTATTGGAATACTATTTTTTGTTGTATTTGCTAAGTTATCGTTGTGTTCTGATATTCTATATAAAAATGGGCATTTACTATTTTATTCAACCAAAATGAATTATATATTTTTTATAAAGGCTAGAAAAATTTTTTATATTATGATATGATAACACTAAAATAAATGCAAATAAAGAAAAAGGTGAAAAAATGTTAAAAAAGATTTTAAATCCAAAGGCTTGTGCAGAATGTCATCTCTGCTGCGTTTTTGATAGATATGATGTTTGGGAAACACCTGTTTTTACAGAAGAAATCAGGGATATGCTGCTGGAAAAAAAGCCTGATACAAAATTTATCAGCAAAGACGGCGGCTATATTTTCAGAGTGGAAAAGCTTGAAGAAAATGACCTGTTTTACTGTCCTGCACTTGATAAAGCAAAAGGCTGTATTCTTGGTGACAATAAACCGTTTGACTGCCGTATCTGGCCTTATAGAATTATGAATGTTGAGGGCAGACGTGCCATTACAATTGCACCAATTTGTGAGGAGCTTTTTAATCGTCCGCTTTCAGAGCTTGTCGGCTTTATGAAAAAGGAGCTTGCAGATGTTATATTTGATTATGCAAACAAGCATCCTGAAATCGTAAAGGAATATGACAGCATGTATCCGATTTTGCTGCTTGAAGAAAAAAAGTAATCCCAACAGCACCATACAAAGTAATCAGATGTACTTTATACGGTGCTGTATTATTTTCCATTGTACGCCTGACGCATACAAGCGTATTCACCAAAAAAACAATCCGATGGATAGTTTTTTTGTTTTATAAATCAATTGATTTTAGGTGTGAAATGTCATATAATAATATGGGTTTCTCT
>USQY01000024.1 GCA_900557045.1 uncultured Clostridium sp. | reverse complement strand
AATCTTACAATTTATTTTAGTTTTACAAACTATATTTTACTTTTACAATTCACCAAAAGATTTTAAAATACAACAAAACAAGTATAATTGTTTTCACAATATGTATTTTAATAGTAATAATTTCTTTAATAACAACCAATTATTATAAAAGCAAGAAGACAGAAGGATTACTAGATAAAGCTGAAGATTATGCAACTGTTATAGCAAACAATGAAGAAGAAAATGGCAAATTCGTTTATATAAAAATAGCAGATGTACCATATTTAGTTGCTATTGAAACAATAGACAAATCAACAAGTGAATATTATGTTGTTTATGATGAAAATAATTATATGTATATAGTGCAATTAAAAAAATCGACTTATCAAACAATTTGTGATGAATATGAAAAAAATCCTGATAATTTTTCATATTTAATTATGGGAAGATTAGCAAATGTATCGTATGATTTGGAAAAAATAATAATAGATGAGTTTAATGAAAGCTATGAAAATATTAATCTTAACAGATTTAATTATAATCAATATTTTGGTACTACATATTTAAACGAAAACACTTTAACACCATACGGAGTAACAATTGGAATTTCAGAATTATGCTGTGTTGTAACAGGGATTATTGCTGTAATTTATTTAGTAGTTATCATAAAAGGATGTATAAATATAAAGAAATCTTTTAAATATATAGATAAAAAAGAATTGAATGAAGAGTTATTGCAAGCTGGGATAATTGAGTATCCAAAAGCAAAAATATTTTTACTAAATAATTATTTCGTATCTATGGATGTAGGTATGATTGCAAATAAATATTCAGACATAGCTTGGGTATATATTTCACATAATTCTAAAACGAGATGGGGAACAACTTATTACAGTGTGACAAACAAATCAAATATGATGGTATATTTAAAAGATGGAAGAAAATATACTACTGCAACAGTGAAAATAAAAGAAAAAGAAATATATGCTGAAATAATTGAAGAACTAACAAAGAAAAATCCGGATATGATGATAGGATATTCATTTGAAAATTTAAATAATTATAATAAAATAAAAAATCAAAATAAAAAATCATAATTTTGGAGGAAAAAGATATGGGAAGAGAAAAATTTTTAAAACAATTAAGCAAAATAGGAAGTACATTTATAGGATTAGGAATATTTGTGGGATTAATAAGTTTGTTTATGACTTTAATTTTTATTACAGATGGTTTTAGTATTCCATTACTTATATTTATAGTATTATTAGTGTTAGCTATTGTATTTATTGTAAAGGGTGTAGATTATAAAAAGGGTGAAAATTCGAAATATGTAATGAAATATCCAAATTTATTAGAATTAGCAGATAGTTTATCTAATCCTGTTTTTGAAAATGATTTTGTTGTTATTTCAGATAAAGCTATAGCAGATAAAAAGAATTATCGTAATATAGTTGCTTTAGATGATGTTTTAGCTATATATGAACATATTACACGTACTAATGGAATTGTAACAGCACATACAGTTCAATTGTGTGCTATTGATGGTCGTGATATACAAATAAATGTATACGCAAGAAAAAGAGACACTAAAGATGACTTAGTGTTAACTATTAGTAATTATTGTCCAAATGCTAAAGTGGGGTATACACCTGAAACTAGGGAATATGTTGATGAAAAGAGAAAGGCTTACAAATTGCAAAATAATAATTAGCTAATAATCGTAAAGCAAAATATATAAATGTTAAATACAAAGGAGTGGTTAAATGAAAGAATTACAAAAATTCATAGACGAGAGATTTGATGAATACAGGTATGGAGTTAGTGATTTTGGTAGTAATCCACCAGAATATAGTGAGAAAATGTCAAAAGCCAGTGATGAAATTAAGAAATACATTCAAGAAAAGTATCCAAGTATAATAGTAAATAAAGGAATACTTAATAAAATAGAATTTGCAAGAACTAGATGCCATAATGCTTGGAATAAGAAAGAAAGGTTTGATAGAGAAGTTGAACATGGTGCCATAGGTGTTGATATGAGAAGAGGACCATTGGCAAACCATGATGTAGCTATAGCAACAGAAGAATACGCAGGTAGCTGTGAAAAATTGTTCTCCTGCATAGAAATATCACAAAAAATAGACCCTAACAATATTGATGAAAAAGTTTTTGAAGAGTTAAGAAAACAAGGAAAAATAAGTACTAGACTTGTAAATGTTGGTAATGAATATGTTAAAGAAAATATAATAAATTTTTCAAATCCACTAATGCAATATGCATATGATAAGTATTGCGAAGATAAAGAAAAGAAAGAACAAATTCAAACTTTGCATAATGAAATTAAAGAAAGAGATGAAGTAATTAGTCAAGATACAAAAACAATTCAGACATTAGTTAATATGACTGCAAAATATAGAAAGGCAATAGAGGATGATAAAAGTACTTTACAAAAAATGAATGAGACATTTCAGACTACAACAACAAAAGTAGGTGGGTTAGAAGAAATGTATGAATTGGAAGTTAAGAAAAGTATTTTTGCAAGAATAAAAGAGAAAATACAAGGTATTTTTAACAAAAATTTAATGTTACCAGAACATATAAAGTTTAATGAAAGCGTTAAAAATGTTCAACAAGACTTAAATAGTAATGGAGAACAGGCAAAACTACGATTAAGTCAAATAGACAAAGATGTAGCTTTAAATGAAAGTGATATGGAAATTACAAGTATGATGCATAAGAGAACATCAATGTTGACAAAAATAAAGGAAATGGTTAAATCTAAATCTGATAAAGAAAAAGAAAGATAAAAGAACATGAAGTTGATAAATAAAAACGGTAAAAATATTGAAAATTTTAAGGAGTCAAACTTTGACTCCTTAAAATTTTTTGTATCTCCAACAAAATTATTTTCAAAGAAAAGCAAGTTAACAAAAAGTTGACTTGCAAACAAGAGTTAATCCTTAAATCCGCGTTTTTCTTCGATGTAGTTACATATCCCAGCCCAATACTCTTCTGGAAGCTCAGAAAGATCCTTGATTGTAAAATCAAAATTGGGAAACTTCTCAGCTAAATAGTTGTTCAAAAGAATAGTAGGACAGGTGTTGCTATGTTCGCAATTAGCACAATTGTTTTTCAAATCATGCTTAAACTGCTCAATCCGCAAGTTTTGCAATGCATATGCAAAACTTCTCTGACAGTCATAGCAATTGCACAAGTTATTCATAAGAATCCTCCTTTGATGTATGTTATAGTAAATATATATTACAACAAAAATAAAATAATATCAATACAAATTAAAAAAATTTAAAATTAAACAAATATACAAATAAAAAAAATTTAAATTAAATGTTAATTAAGAAATTCAAAAATATAAAAAAGGTCTAGATATAATGAAAATCAAAACACCTAAACCTTTTCTACACTCAATTACTATACTAAAAATTAGCAACAACCTCTGTTACCACCGCAACAACAGAATATTAAAATAAGAACTATTATTATCCAGCAGCAGTCATCACCAAATCCAAATCCACAACCACAACCTCTGTTTTCAGGCATAAAAATCCCCCCCTTTCTGTATAAGTAAAAAGCCGATTTTAGTAAATTGTATTAGCAACCACAGTTGCATCCACAATTATTGTTGTTTCCACAACAACAGAAAAGAAGTAAGAATAAAATAATGAACCATAAGATTTCACTATTATTACAACAACAATTTCCCATAATTGTACCTCCTAAAAAAGAACCTTATTTTTGTTCTTTTGTATGGTATATACTATTCGAAAAAACAAAAAGTGTTAATAAAATTGAAAAAATGTCTATACAAATTCAAATAATTAGTGATATAATCTCTAAGAAAAATATACAAAAGATTTTTGGAGGAAGTTAAATGGGAAATATAGTATTATTAGATGAGCTAACAATTAACAAAATAGCTGCTGGTGAAGTTATTGAAAGACCTGCATCAGTAGTAAAAGAAGTAGTTGAAAATTCAATAGATGCTGGTAGTGATAATATTTCTATTGAAATAAAAAATGGTGGAATATCATATATAAGAATTACAGACAATGGAAAAGGAATTCAAGCAGATGACTTAGAAATTGCCTTTGAAAGACATGCAACTAGTAAAATAAGAAAAGCAGAAGATTTGGAAACTGTTAAATCTATGGGATTTAGAGGTGAAGCTTTAGCTAGTATTGCAGCAATAGCAAAAGTTGAATTAATAACAAAAACAGAAGATAGTGATGTTGGACATAGAATAGTAGTTGAAGGTGGAAAAGTTGTATTAAAAGAAGAAGTTGGATGTCCAAAAGGTACAACAATTACAATAGAAAACCTATTTTACAATACACCAGTAAGATATAAATTTCTGAAAAAAGATTTTACAGAATCAGGTTATATTGAAGATGTTATTACAAGAATAGCATTAGTAAATCCTAATATAGCTATAAAATTTGTTAATTCAGGAAAAACAGTAATACAAACTTCTGGAAATGGCGATATAAAAGATATAGTATATGGAATTTATGGAAAAGATGTTGCAGAAAACATAATAAATGTAGAATATTATTTTGAAGATATGGCAGTAAAAGGTGTTATAGGAAAACCAAGTATTGCACGTTCAAATAGAGCAAACCAATTATTTTTTGTTAATAAAAGATATGTTAAAGATAAAACTTTAACAAGTGCTGCAGAACAAGGATTTAAAGGAATGCTTACAATAGGCAAATATGGATTTTTAATATTAAATATTGAGATAGATCCACATAAATTAGATGTTAATGTTCATCCAGCAAAATTAGAGGTTCGTTTTCAAGAAGAAAATAAGGTATTTAAATTAGTGTACCATGCTATAAAAGAGGCTTTGTTAAAAGGAAATATATTTGGAGATGATAATACAATGCCTAATCAAGAAGTAATGAAAAAGAATTATATAAATGAGCTTGAAAAAATAGATGGAAAATTTTCTAAAAATATTGAAACAAATAATTCATCTGAAACTAAAGGCCTTGGCGGATTTTTTAAAAACATAATGCATAATCAAAAAAATGAATTTGGAACTAATGAGGGAAATTTAGTTGAACAATTATATAATGATAAATTAAAACAAGAACATGAGGAATTATTTAATAGTTTTAAAGACAATAAAAATGCAGATGAGAGTAATATAAATGTACCAGAACAACAATATGATAATATTGTTGTAAAAGAAGATGGTGGTATAGAATTGAAAAATTTCGAAAAAAGAGATAATACTTTAAGTAAAGATTTTGGATTAAATAATATAGATGTACAACAAAATAGTAATTTACAGAAATTGATGAAAGAGTTAGATGAAAACTTAGAAAGATTAAATTTAAAACCAAAAGCAGAAAATGTACAAGATAGTCAAAATGATTCTAAAAATCTTGAAAATAATGTTGGAAATCTTGAAAACAGTGTTCAAAATGTTGATAATAGTGTTGGAAATGTTGAGAATATTACAAATAATAATGTAAATATGAATAATGTAATATCTGAAAATACTGAAAACTCTGATGTAAATCAAGATAGTATTAATAATCAAGCTCAAGTAAATAATAACAATTCAAATGATGATAATACTAAAAATTCAACTGAAAATAAAAATGATGAAAAAGCTAATGATGCTAGCTTTGAAGAAATGTATGCTAAGATGTTTGGTACAAATATTTCAAATAAAAATAAAGTTAAAGAAGATGAAGATGAATATAAAGTAAAACAAGATGACTTAAAAACAGCAGAAAATATTTCGTTATTCGGAAATAAATCAATGTTTAAGAAACCTGTTTACAAATTTATAGGTATTGCTTTTGATACATATATAATTATTGAATATGAAAAAGAAATGTATATTATAGACCAACATGCTGCTCATGAGAGAATTCTATATGAAAAGGTAAAAAAGAATTATTATAGTGATACTGATAAAGATTCACAATTGATGTTATTACCAGATATTATTAATTTAACACATAGAGAAATGGGAATAGCTAAAGATAATATGCAATTATTTAGAAAAGCTGGATTTGATTTAGAGGAATTTGGCGAAAATACAATAAAATTAAATGGTGTTCCTAATATCTGTATAGATTTAGATACAAAAGAGTTATTTTTAGAAACTTTAGATGAGATTAATACTGTAGCTAGAACTGCTAAACAAGAAATAGAAGAAAAATTTATTGCAACAGTTGCATGTAAAGCAGCAGTAAAAGCAAATATGGTTTTAACTGCACAAGAGGTTGATAATTTAATGCAACAATTATTAGTATTACCAAATCCATTTACATGTCCACATGGAAGACCTACTGCTATTAAAATGTCAAAAATAGATATAGAAAAGAAGTTTTCTAGAAGGTAGGTGAAAATATGGAAAAGCCTAAAATTATAGTTATATGTGGTCCTACAGCTTCTGGTAAAACAGCATTATCCATACAATTAGCTAAAAAAATCGATGGAGAAATTGTTTCTGCTGATTCAATGCAAATATATGAAGATATGGATGTTGGAACAGCGAAACCTTCAATAGAAGAAATGGAAGGTATTAAACATTATTTAATTGGAAATGTTTCTCCTACTGTAAGATATAGTGTTGCAAATTTTAAAAAAGATGCAATTAATGCAATTAACGAAATTATTCAAAAAGGTAAAACACCAATAATTGTAGGAGGAACAGGGCTGTATGTAGATTCATTAGTACAAGGAATTGAATATGATGATACAGAAATTGATTTAGAATATAGAAATCAACTTGAAGAATTAGCTAAAGAGCATGGATTAGATTATTTATACAATAAAGCAATACAAATAGATCCAACAGCAATGGAAAAAATAAGTAATAATGATAAAAAAAGAATTTTTAGAGTATTAGAAATTTATCATGCAACAGGAAAAACAAAAACTATGCAAGAATATGAATCTAAACAAAAAGAAAATCCATACGATTACAAAGTTTTTGCAATAGATATGGATAGAGAAAAATTATATGAAAGAATTAATAAAAGAGTAAATATAATGATTGCAAACGGATTAGTTGATGAAGTTAAAAAATTGATTAGCAAATATAGTGAGCTTCCAACTGCTATTCAAGGTCTTGGATATAAAGAAGTAGTATTATATTTAAACAATGAAATTACTTATGATGAAATGGTTGAAAAAATCAAATTAGAAACTAGACATTATGCCAAACGACAATTAACATGGTTTAGAAGAAATAAAGATATAACATGGATTAATGGTTTAGATAATATACAAAATAATGTAAATATTATTTTGAAGGGAGTTAATGGTGAAGAAAAGTAAAAATATAGATGATATGGTATATGATATAAAAAAGAAACCTTTAAATGGCAAAAAAACAATTATTGCTATAGGTTTAGCATGTGTTTTTTTAGTATACTGTATATATGTATTAATAAAATTATTAATCAACCCAACAGATAATTTTATTGTAGAACAAGGAAAAATATATAAGGAAGAATCATCAACAGGATATATATTAAGAGATGAAAAAGTAATTGAAAATAGTCAGGTAGCAGGAAAAATTATCCAATTAAAGTCTGAAGGGAAAAAAGTGGCAAATGGTGAAGCGATATATAGATATTCATTAGGAAACGAAAATGAAATAAATGATAAAATAAAACAGTTAGATGTTCAAATTCAAGAGGCTTTACAAAACGAAAGCACTTTGTTTTCAACAGATATAAAGTTATTAGAAAATCAAATAGAAACTAAATTTGGAAATGTGTATGAAAGTACAGATGTTCATGAAATTCAACAATATAAAAAGGAAATAAATAATGCAATAACTAAAAAGGCAAAAATAGCAGGAGATTTAACACCTACTGGTTCATATGTAAAACAGCTTATTCAACAAAGAACAGCATATGAAAATCAATTAAATTCAAACTCAAAATATGTATATGCTACTGATAGTGGAATAATATCGTATAGGATTGATAATTTGGAAAATGTTTTAACAGTGGGAGATTTTACATATTTAAATAAAAATTTTTTAAACTCACTTAATTTGAAAACTAGCCAAATCATTGCATCTAATGGTGCAAATGCTAAAATAATAAATAATTTTAAGTGTTACATTACTTGTTTATCTAAAACAAATGAAGCACTGAATTCTAAGGTTGGCGATAAACTAAAAATTAGATTACCTACATCAGAAGAAATACCTGCTGAAATTGTGTATAAGTCAAATGAAAGTGATAATGAAGCGTTATTAGTGTTTGAAATATCACAATCAGTAGAAAAATTGACAAATCATAGAAAAATTACATTTGATATTATTTGGTGGAGTGATTCTGGAATGAAAATTCCTAATTCAGCATTACATTATGAAGGGGATTTTGCTTATATTATAAGGAATAGAGCAGGATATGAAGAAAAAGTATTAGTAAAAGTATTAAGACAAAATGATAACTATGCAATAGTGGCAAATTATTCAACTGAAGAACTTGAAGAAGCAGGATATGATGTAACTAATATAAATAATAAAAAATCAATAAGTGCGTATGATGAAATTATAATTAAAAATAAATAGAAAAATAAAACAATATTACAAAAATATTACAAAAATATTAATTTTTTATTACAAAGCCTAAAAAGTATTGACATTAAAGAAAAAAAGATAGATACTAGTAGTAGCTAACAAATGAGGAGTAATTTATTTAGGAGGTATAATATTATGTCAGGAGCAATAATGAATAAGGTTTGGGATTTATTTGGAGTAGACCCAGCAGCAGATACAGAAGATGAAAATGAATATGAAATGGAAGAGTACGAACCAGAAAATGAAGAAGTAGAAGAAAAAAGAATTTGGGGAAAACGCAATACTAAAGTTGTAAATATGCCACAAGTTCAACAAATAAAAATGGTAATATCTCAACCAACATCATTCGAACAATCAGAAAGCATATGTGATTTACTAAAAGAGAAAAAATCTGTTATAGTAAATTTGGAATATGTTAATAAAGATATTGCAAGAAGAATAATAGATGTTATAAGTGGGGCTGTACATGCTCTAGATGGACATATGCAAAAAGTTTCAAATTCTATATTTTTAATTGCACCTTATAATTATGATATTACAAATGAAATGGCAAGAGAAGAAATAAAAAATAAACTTTCTGTTTCTTGGTTAAAAAATAATAATTTGAATGATTAATCATAAAAAAGATGGAGGGAATTGTATATGATTACACCACTAGATATAGAAAACAAAAAATTTTCCAGAAAAATGGTTAACGGATATGATGTAGAAGAAGTAGATGATTTTTTGGATCAACTTACTGCTGATTATGAACAAAAGTGTAGAGATATTTCTGAAAAAGATAGAAAAATAGCTCAATTAGAACAAGATCTTGTTCATTATAAAACAATAGAAAGCACACTTCAAAATACATTAGTTATAGCACAGTCTGCTGCTGATGAAGTTAAAAATACTGCAAAACAACAAGCAGAACAAATAATTAAAGAAGCAGAAGGTTCAGCTAAACAATCTTTAGACTCACTAAATCAATCTATAGTTTTGAAAAAAAGAGAAATTGATGAAATGGAAAAACAATTTGATATATATAAGGCAAAAATGGAATCTCTTTTAATATCACAATTAGAACTAATAAAAGATATGAAAAAAGATAATTAAAACATATGAAAAAATGGGAAATAGGGATGCTTCTCTTTTTCTTTTTTTATGTAAAACGATTTCTGTATTGCAAAAATGTTACAAAAATATTAAGAGTATGTTACATTTGTGTGAATAGTATTGACATATTCAAAAAAACATAATATAAAATATATATGTATTAGATAAGAGGTTATTATGAGGGTAATTAGTGGAACTGCAAGAGGGACAAAGTTAAATTCAATTGAAGAAATTACAACTAGACCAACATTAGATAGAGTAAAAGAATCTTTATTTAATATAGTACAAAACAACATAGAAGATGCGGTTGTTTTAGACTTGTTTTCAGGTAGTGGTTCAATAGGCATTGAATTTTTAAGCCGAGGATGTAAAAAAGCTTATATGTGTGACATATCATATAAAGCAATAAGTATGATATATCAGAATCTAGAAAAAACTAAATTACAAAAAGATGCTGTAGTAGTAAACAAAGATTACAAAAAATGCTTATTAGATTTTAGAAATAAAAATATAGTGTTTGATATAGTTTATATAGATCCGCCATATAGGGATGATATTGCTGTTAATTCAGTAGAAATGATATTGTCTTTGAAATTACTAAAAAATGAAGGCATTATAATAGTTGAAACAGATGAATTGGAAAGAGAAATAAAAAACTTAAAAAAATTAGATATACAAATTTATGATTGTCGAAAATATGGTAGAGCACATCTCATATTTTTGAAGTGAAAGGGGCTAAACAATGGAAATATTTACATTATTAGAAGAATTAGAAGACATATTAGAAAACTGTAAAACAGTACCTTTTTCTGGTAAAAGTATTGTTGACAAAGAAGAAATTTTAGAAATAATAAAAGAAATTAGACTTAAACTACCAGATGAACTGAAACAAGCTAAATGGATTAAAGAAGAAAGACAACGTATTTTAGTAGAAGCACAAAAAGAAGCTGATGATATAGTTAAAGAAGCTGAAAACAGAATAATTTCAATGATTAATGAAAACGAAATTACTAAAAAGGCATATGAGAAAAAAGCTGAAATTATTGAAACTGCAAATGAAATGTCTAGAGAGATTTCAAAAGGAACTAAAGATTATGCTGATAATATTTTAGCTGGATTAGAAGTTTCGTTAGAAGATGCATTAAAAATTATTCAAAACAATAGAAAAGAACTTAAATAAACAGTGGAAGTGGAAACGGGGACGGTTCTTTTTTCCACTGTTTTGTTTTTGTATTCATTTTGGTATGCGCTTATGAATACAAAAAGAACAGGAGGAATAGAGTTGGCAAAAAGAAAAAAGAAAAAGCAGTCAAAGAAAATTAATATAGATGCTGCAGTTGTTATTTTAATTGTTGCAGGAATTTTAAGTGGTGTATTAATATATTTTAAGTCAGGAAGTATAGGACAACTATTAAGTGATTTCTTAGGTGGTATATTTGGACTTGTAAAATATGTGATTCCAATTGGAATTTTGGTGGTTGCAATCAATTTAATACATGATGATAAAGATTATATAGTTTCTAAATTGTTACAGTACGGAATAATAATATGCTGTATTTGTACTATTATGAGCATATATGAAATTGCAGTACCTAAAGCATTAGATATGACTGTTGGATTTCAAAATATTTCAGAAAAGGCATATTATTTAGGAACTATGAATAAAGGTGGAGGTGTAATTGGTGCAATTATAGCGCTTCCATTAATAAAATTATTAGGAATACCTGGAACAATAATTTTAGCAATTGGATTAACTTTAATTTTTATGGTTTTCATGTTTGGATTTAAACCAACAGAATTTATTGCAGACTTAATTGGACAAATGAAAGAGGAAAAGAAAAAGCGAATAGAAGAAAAAAATGAAGAGTGCAAGCAAAAAGAAGTTGCACAATCTAAAAAAGAAAGAAAATTAAGAGAAAAAGAAGAAAAACGAAAACAAGCTTTAGAAGTTAGCCAATTACAAATTAACTTAGATGGAGAAGATTCAAATTTTAGAAAATATAAACATGAATCCAATGATATAGTACCTTTAGGTATGAAAAAACAATCAAGCCATGAATTAAAAGATGATCCAGAATATATAGAAGGAAATTTATTTAAACAAGAAGAAGAGAAAAAACAAGAGAATAAAAAAGAGGTATTACAATTAGAACATGCTGTTGCTGTTGAAGATGAGCATTATGAATATCCGCCAATTAATTTGCTAAGTAAAAATGTAAAAAAAGCAACTAAAACTGGTGCACGAGCTTTAACAGACACTGCAGCTAAATTACAGAAAACATTATATAGTTTTGGTGTATCAGCAAAAGTTGAAAATGTTTCTGTAGGACCTGCTATAACAAGATATGAATTAAAACCAGCAGAAGGTGTTAGAGTAAGTAAAATAGCAAATCTTGCTGATGATATTGCTTTAAATTTAGCTGCTGAAACTATAAGAATTGAAGCTCCAATCCCAGGAAAACAAGCAGTAGGAATTGAAGTACCAAATAAAGAAAAAGAATCTGTTCATTTAAGAGATGTTATTGAAACTGAAGAATTTGAAAATAACAAATCTAAATTAAGTGTAGCACTTGGAAAAGATGTTGCAGGACAAGTTGTTATAGCAGATATTGCCAAAATGCCACATGTTTTAATCGCAGGTTCAACAGGCTCAGGAAAAAGTGTATGTATAAATACAATAATAACAAGTATTATTTATAATGCAAAACCAAGTGAAGTAAAATTAGTAATGGTTGACCCAAAAGTGGTTGAGCTTTCTGTATATAATGGAATACCACATCTTTTAATTCCAGTGGTAACAGATCCAAGAAAAGCTGCAGGTGCACTTGCATGGGCAGTTCAAGAAATGGATGATAGATACAATAAATTTGCGTCTAAAGGAGTAAGGGATTTAAAAGGATATAATGTTGCAATGGAAAAAGAAGGTGAAGGAGGAAATTTACCTCAAATTGTAATAATTATAGATGAGCTTGCAGATTTAATGATGGTTGCTGCAAAAGATGTTGAAGATGCTATTTGTAGATTAGCACAAAAAGCAAGAGCAGCAGGAATGCATTTAGTTATAGCAACACAAAGACCTTCTGTTGATGTAATAACAGGTTTAATTAAAGCTAATGTACCGTCAAGAATAGCATTTGCCGTTTCATCACAAGTAGATTCAAGAACAATTTTAGATATGGTAGGAGCGGAAAAATTATTAGGAAAAGGAGACATGTTATTCTCTCCAGCAGGTTCATCAAAACCAACAAGAATTCAAGGTGCTTTTGTATCTGATGATGAAGTTGAAAAAATTGTTGGATTTGTTAAAGCAAATGGAACTGCAAATTATAGTGAAGCAATACTTGAAAGTATAGAAAATAATAATAAATCAGATAAAGAATTAGAAGAAACAGATGGCGATGATACTGATCCATTTTTAATGGAAGCAATGGATGTAGTTGTAGAAACTGGTCAAGCTTCAACTTCTTTTATTCAAAGAAAATTTAAAGTGGGTTATGCAAGAGCAGGAAGAATAATAGATCAACTAGAAGAAAGAGGAGTTATTTCGTGTTATCAAGGAAGTAAGCCAAGACAAGTATTGATGACACCTGAAAAATTAAATGAACTAAAAATGTCTACATCTTCAAAAACAAATGAATAGGATATTAAAAGGAGAGTTACACATTGGGTGAAAAAGAAAAAATATTAGCTAAATTAAGTATAAAAGATTATAAAAATGAGTTAGAATCAATTCTAGAAAATAAACAATTTGATGAGGAGGCTAAAAGTCTCCTTCTTAGTATTTTTTATAAATTAGATAATTTTTATATAGATTATATGATTGTAAAAAAGGAATGTTATCCAAAAAATAAATATTTGGATGAATATATAAATATAATAAAAGATAAATGTAATAAAATTCAAATTCTGTCACCGCAAGAATGTACAAAAGCAAATAGGTATGCAATAAATAAAGAAAAAGGAGAAATAAAATGTTTTCCAAATGAAAATATTTTATTATATGCTGTACATGAATTAAATGAAGAAAAAAACATAAAAGCAGATGATTTTACAAATAAGTGTATTAATTTTTTATTAAATAAGGGAAAAACAATTAATTCAATAGAACCAATTAGAGACTTTAATGGGTGGTCTTGGAATGTTGAAATTAATAATACAAAAAATATAGAATGTAATTTAATTTTTCAAGATTTATTAATTTTATTTGGAAATGATTTTACAAATGAAATTATTAATAAAGCTAATATAATAAATTTATTAAAAAACAAAATAAAAATGGAAAAACTAGCAGAAAGTGGATATGATTTTTTAGAGTGTTTATTTCAATTATGTATTCTGTTATATAATAATGATTCTATGGAAAACCATAATAACTGCTTAAAATTTAAAAAGAGTATTATAAACAAAATTAATATGCTTAACAATAGAAAAGAATACATAGATGAAAAAACAAAAAATAATACAATATTAATTAAACAAATACAAAGAATAGATATTATTTTAAATGATATAAATCTGATAAGAAAAGAATTTGAAAAAATTTTAAAGTCACAAGAAAATGACTATTTTTCAATAAGTGATTTTGTTAGTGATTTGGAAAAACAAAGAAAAGATTTACTAAAACAGATTGAAAATAATAATAGATTATTAAGTCCAAAAGAGTATTTAAAAAATCAAGAGGACTATAGAAAAGTATTAAGTTTGTATAATTTAATAAAAGAAGAACAAGAAAAGGTAAATATACAAAATAAACTAATAAAATTACAAATTATATTTTTAGAATGTATTAAATTGAAAATTATGAACACAGAAAATAAAAAGGATTTATATAATATAGCAACAGAGCTTAGATATTATTCAAATGTTCCATATAAAAAAGATAAGAGTGTTATAGAACAGGAAAAAATAAAACTAGCATTTGAAAAAAATATAGAAGAATTAATATATAAAATGTTAGAATACAAAATTATAGATATAGGATTTAAAACAAAAAAATTAAATTATGAAATTTTAAAATATATATTTAAAACAAAAATTATTAAACTAGATAATCTTATAGTAAAAATTAGTTTTATAGAAAATAATAAAATAAAAGTAAATTATTATGATGAAAATATGTTAGATTATACAGAATATTTTGATATACCATTTGATGAGGAAATATCAAATAAAAAAGATAGAAAAATAAAATTGTTTAAAATGGGAGGATAAAATACTATGAACATAACTTTTTTAGGAGCAACAAAAACAGTAACTGGTTCTAATTTTCTGGTTGAAGGTGCTGGTAAAAAATTTTTAGTAGATTGCGGATTATTTCAAGGTCAAGTAAAAGATGAATTGCAAAATGAAGAAGATTTTAAATTTAACATAGATGAAGTAGATTTTATGTTATTAACTCATGCACACATAGACCATTCTGGTAGAATTCCTAAGTTATATAAAGATGGATATAGAAATAAAATTTATGCAACAAAAGCTACTTGTGATTTATGTGCCATAATGCTTCCGGATAGTGGTCATATACAAGAAATGGAAACAGAGTGGAAAAATAGAAAAAGGTTGAGAAAGGGGGAACCTGTAAAAGAACCAATATATAATGTACAAACAGCTTTATTGTCATTAGAATTATTTGAATCAGTTAATTACGATCAATTAATAGAAATAGATGATGATATACATGTAAGATTTAATGATGCAGGACATATGTTAGGTTCATCAATTATAGAAATATGGATAAAGGAAGATGGAATAAACAAAAAAATAGTATTTACTGGAGATTTAGGAAATAACGATATACCATTATTGTCTGAACCAACAATGATAGAAGATGCAGATTATTTAGTTATGGAATCAACATATGGTGATAGACATCACATGAAAAATGAACAAAAAGCAGAAATGTTTATAAATATAGTAACAGATACAATTAGAAATGGTGGAACAGTAGTAATACCATCGTTTGCTGTGGGAAGAACGCAAGAAATATTATATGAATTAAACAATTTGAAAGAAAAAAGAATAGATAATGATTTTCAAAAGAAATATGAAATATTAATGCATACACCAGTATATGTAGATAGTCCACTTGCAATATCAGCAACAGAAGTATTTAAAGAAAATATGAATTTATTTGATGAAGAAACTCAAAAGTTAATAAAAAGCGGTGACAATCCATTAGAATTTCCAGGTTTAAAATTTACAAGAACAGCAGAGGAATCAAAGGAATTAAATGAAAATGATGAATCATCAATTATAATATCTGCAAGTGGAATGTGTGAAGTGGGAAGAATAAAACATCATCTAAAACACAATATATGGAATCCAAAAAATACTATATTATTTGTAGGATATCAAGCACCGGGAACATTAGGAAGAAAAATAGTGGATGGAGCAAAAACAGTAAAAATATTTGGGGAAGATATAGCTGTAAATGCTAGAATTGAATATATAGAAGGATATTCAGGACATGCAGATCAAGAAGGTCTTTTAAATTTTGTTTATTCATTTATAAAAAAACCTAAACATATATTTTTAGTCCATGGTGAACCTGAAGGTCAAAAGGTGTTAAGGCAAAAGATAGTAGAAACAACAAATCTTCCTGTAACAATACCTTCATTTGGTGAAAAATATAATTTAGATGAAGCAATAAAAATGATTGACAAAATAGAACTAAAACATAATCAAAAGTATTTAAGATTACAAGTATTAGATAGAATGGCAACATTAAAAGAAGAACTAGAAGATATGGAATTAATGGTAAAAGAAGACTTGATTTCTGAAGATACAAATGATGTTGAAGTTGAAAAATTAAACCAAAAAATTAAAGAATTGGAGCAACAAATTGTGAAAATAGTATCTATTGGGGAAAAATGATATGTTTAACAATATAAAGATTAATAATATACTTTTTATGAATAACATGAAAAATATAAAATTTTATTCATTTAAGTGGTGTTAAAAGGAGATAAATTTAACATCACTTTATTCTTAATATACTATATTATATAATATGGTACGTGCTAAATTTTACGCAGGAGGTAAAAAATAAATGGCAACAAAAATAAAAACAGTATTCGTATGTAGCAACTGTGGTTATGAATCAAGTAAATGGCTGGGAAAATGCCCAGGGTGTAACGAATGGAATAGTTTCTATGAAGAAAAATTAACTAAAGCAAATGGTAAAATAGCAGGACAATCTTTAGAAAAAAAAAGTTCTAAACCATTAAAGTTAAACGAAGTTATAGGTAAAGAAAATTCAAGAGTATTAACAGGGTTTGATGAATTAGATAGAGTGTTAGGTGGAGGTTTAGTAAATGGTTCATTAGTATTACTTGGTGGTGAACCTGGTATAGGAAAATCTACATTAATTTTACAAATTTGTGACAAAATTCATGGGGAAGGAAAAGTTTTATATGTTTCAGGTGAAGAATCTGCTGAACAAATAAAAATTAGAGCTGATAGATTAGGAATAAATAATCAAGATTTAATGTTTTTAGGAGAAACAGATATGGATGTTATCCAAACTGCAATTTTGGATATGAATCCTAAATTAGTTATAATAGATTCAATTCAAACCATGTATTCAGATGAAATAACTTCAGCACCAGGTACTGTTAGTCAGGTAAGAGAAATTACTGCAAGAATTATGAAATTATGTAAAACAAATGGTATAACTACAATAATTATTGGACATGTTACAAAAGAAGGTAATATAGCAGGTCCAAGAGTATTGGAACATATGGTGGATACAGTATTATATTTAGAAGGTGAACGCTATTTTTCATATAGAATTTTAAGAGGTGTAAAAAATAGATTTGGTTCTACAAATGAAGTTGGAATGTTTGAAATGCAAAATGAAGGAATGGTTGAAATTACCAATCCATCTGCAGTACTAATTTCAGAAAGAGAGGATAATCCAGCAGGTTCAGTAATAGTAGCAAGTATAGAAGGAACAAGACCACTTTTAATAGAATTGCAAGCATTAACAACACCAAGTATATTTGGAATGCCAAGAAGAAATGCAAATGGAATTGACTATAATAGATTAACTCTTTTAATGGCTGTACTTGAAAAGAAAGCTGGATTGAGTTTAGGAAATCAAGATGCATATGTAAATGTTGTAAGTGGTATGAGAATAACAGAACCAGCAGTTGATTTAGGAATAGTAGTAGCAGTAGCTTCAAGTTTTAAAAATTTAAGTATTGCAAAAGATATAGTAGTAATAGGTGAAGTTCGGTTTAACAGGAGAAATACGAACTGTAAATTTAATAGAAAAAAGGTTGAAAGAGGCAGAAAAATTAGGATTTAAGACATGCATAATTCCAGAAAGTAATAAAAAACTATTGAAAGAAAATTATAAATTAGATATAATAGGTGTGAAAAATATAAATGAGGCAATGAAAAAATTGGGGTTAAAATAAAGGAGGTTTGTAGACAACGTGATTATGCAAAAGGAAGATAATACAATAGTAGAAATTCTAAAATTAATAGCACCAGGCACTAAAATTAGAGAAGGCTTGGAAAATATATTAAAGGCTAAAACAGGAGCTTTAATAGTAATAGGAGATACTAAAGAAGTATTAGACATAGTTGATGGCGGATTTAGTATAGATGTTGAATACACACCAGCAAAATTATATGAACTTGCCAAAATGGATGGAGCTATAGTATTAAGTGCAGATTTAAAGAAAATATTACTTGCAAACACTCAATTAATTCCATCTTCAGATATTCTTACAGCAGAAACGGGTACTAGACACAGAACAGCAGAAAGAACAGCAAAACAAACAGGTGAATTAGTAATAAGCGTATCACAAAGAAGAAATATAATTACATTGTTTAAGGGAAATTTAAGATATGTATTAGAAGATACATCAAAAGTAATAACTAAAGCAAATCAAGCATTGCAAACAGTTGAAAAATATAAAAAAGTATTTGATAGTAAATTAAGTTTATTAAATGAATACGAATTTAATGATATAGTAACATTAGAAAATGTAATAGTATCAATTCAAAGAGCAGAAATGGTAATGAAAGTTGCAGATGAAGTAAAAAATGCAATATATGAACTTGGAGAAGAAGGAATTTTACTACAAATGCAATTAGATGAATTAATAGGAGATTTAGAACAAGAAGAACTTTTAATAATAAAAGATTATATGGTTCCTAATAAAAAGAGACAAGCAGAAGATATATTGGAAGAAATAAAAAATATAACACATGAAGAATTAATAAGATCACAAGTAATAGCAAGACTTTTAGGGTATGAAGATTTTGACAATTATGAAGAAGTAGGAGTATTTACTAAAGGTTATAGAGTTCTAAATAAAATACCAAGAGTACCAAATAATATAGTAGAAAATTTAGTAAAAACCTTTAAATCATTCCAACACATATTAGCAGCAGATATTCCAGCATTAGACGATGTAGAAGGTATTGGAGAGATAAGAGCTAGAACAATAAAACAGTCTTTAAAAAGAATGCAAGAACAATTTATTTTTGATAATTTAATGTTATAATATGTTAGTAATTATAGCTTTAAGATTATAAATTAAAAAGAAAAACATAGGAGGAAAATTTAAATGAAAAAAGTTTTTTTAACAATAGGAATTGCAATAGTTGCAATAGCAATAATAATTACAGGAGTTTTATTTATAAAAGGAAAAACATATAAAGTACAAAATCCAGTAGCAACAATACAAATAGAAGGATATGAAAAACCTATAAAAATTGAATTAGATCCACAATCAGCCCCAAATGCTGTAGCAAATTTCATTAAATTAGCTAATAGTGGATTTTATACAAATTTTAAAATGTCAATAGAAGAAAACAGAATATTAGGTAATGAATCTATGCAAATGGCTAGATTATCTAATATTATGGAATATCCACAAAATGATTATGTATATGGAATAAAGGGTGATTTTATTGCAAATGGATATGATGAAAATTTAATTAAGCATAAAAAAGGTGTAATAACAATGGAAAGAGATGATTATAGTTATTTTGGTTATAAAGAAGAAGGTTATAATTCAGCCAATTGTAATTTTTGCATTTTAACTCAAGATATAGATAATTATAATGGTTATTATGCTGGATTTGGTAAAGTTGTTGAAGGTATGGATGTGCTAGAGGCTATTGCGGCTACTAGGGTTAATGTTTCAAAAGATGAGAAAGAAAATAATGATGAGAATAAAAAGGATGATTCTGTTAATACTATTACAGTTGCTTCCATTACTGTTGATACATTTGGGGTAGATTATGGAGTTCCAGAGGTTGTAAATTACGAAGAAAATATGGAAAAAGTAAATAAGATGTATAATCAATATTTTGGTGGAAGTTCTAATGAAAATTTGACTGTAGGAGAGTAATTAATATTGTTTAGAAATATTTAGTATATGCGTTGTTTGAAACTAATGTGGTTTTGAATAACGTATTTTTTATTGTTAAAAAAAGTAGTACCAAGAAAAAATCTTATATTTATGTATAGTATATATATTGAGCAAACTGTATAAAAATGTTATAATAGGACAAATCAATATTATGGAGGAATTAATGTTTAATATAGAAGCAGAGTTAAAAAAATTGCCAAACAAACCTGGTGTATACATTATGCATGATAAAGATGATAAAATAATTTATGTTGGAAAGGCAATATCATTAAAAAATAGAGTAAGGCAATATTTTAGAAAAAATAATAAAACTAAAAGAATAGAAAACATGGTTTCATTAATAGACCATTTTGAATATATTGTAACAGATAATGAGGCAGAGGCTTTAATATTAGAGTGTAATCTAATAAAAAAGAATATGCCTAAATTTAATGTGCTTTTAAAAGATGACAAAACATATCCATATATAAAAGTAAATGTTCAGGCTGATTATCCAGATGTATATGTTACAAGAAGAATTCTAAATGATGGTGCTAAATATTTTGGACCATATGCTAATAGTGGTGCTGCTAAAGAAATGGCTGATTTTATAAAGGAAAAGTTTAAAATTAGACAATGTAGAAGTTTTAAATATAAAGATAGACCTTGTTTAAATTATCAAATAAAAAAGTGTTTTGCACCATGTATGGGTTATATAAGTAAAGAAGATTATAGAAAACAAATAAATGAAATTATTAGCATTTTAGATGGAAAAACAGATAAATTGGTAAAAGATTTAGAGTGTGAAATGAAAGATGCTTCTACTAAAATGAATTTTGAAAAAGCTGCATATATTAGAGATAAAATACTTGCGATTCAAAGAATTTCAGCAAAACAAAAGGTGTCTAATATTAATGAAAATGATATTGATGTTATTGGAATTGCAAGAAATGATTTTGAAGTTTGTATTGAAGTATTTTTTGTTAGAAATAGTAAAATGATAGGAAGAGAACATTATTTTTATAGAGAATTATTAGATGAATCAAATAATGATATTGTTTTAAATTTTATAAAACAATATTATATAGGAAGAGAAATTTTGCCTAGTAAAATTATGTGTAAATATGATATTGAAGATAAAGATGTAATTGAATTATTATTGACTCAGCAGGCTGATAAAAAGGTTGAAATAAAAACTCCTCAAAAAGGTGAGAAATTACGTTTAGTAGAAATGGCTGAAAATAATGCTAAAATAACATTAGATAATAAAGAGAAAGATAAATATAGTGTTGTTAATGAAATAAAAGAAGTTTTAAATTTAGATAAAACACCAAAAAAAATTGAAACTTTTGATATATCTAATATATCTGGTGAATTCATGGTTGCTGGTATGAGTGTTATGTTAGATGGTGTTATTAAGAAAAATCTAGCTAGAAGGTTTAAAATAAAAACTGTAGTTGGTCAAGATGATCCAAGATGTATGAATGAAGTTATAACAAGAAGATTAAAACAATCTTTAGAAAATCCAAATGGAGGGTTTGGAAATTTGCCAGATTTAATTTTTGTTGATGGTGGTATTACACAAATTCATGCTGCTGAAGAAGCGGTTAAAAGTGTTGGATTAGAAGGAAAAATTGGAATTTATGGAATGGTTAAAAATGATAAACATCAAACTAGGGCATTAATTAATGATAAAAGAGAAGAATTTAAAATTTCGGATGATTTAAAAAATACAATTACATTATTTCAAGATTCTGTTCATAACACAGCTATTGGATATCATAAAAAATTAAGAGATGCATCAATTACTAAATCTGTTTTAGATGATATTAAAGGAATTGGTACTATGAAAAAAGCTTTATTGCTTAAGAAGTTTGGCAGTGTTGAAAATATTGGTAAGGCTGATGTTGGGGAGATTGCTAAAATAAAAGGAATAAATGAGGAGTTGGCTTTAAATATTAAAAAACATATTATAGATAGTTACAATTTATAGTTTATACTATGTAACACTTTATATTGTAAAATAACATAATACTATATTAATATTGGATAATTACAAAAGTGTTAAATATTATAATAGTTTAAAATACTGATTTTGTAGCTTTAAAATACAATTTGTAGCTCTAGAATTTTTTGAAAAAATCTGATATAATATAAATTATCTTATCAAAAATAATCTAAAAAGATAAAAATAACAAAATGAAAACATTTCATAAACCTTAATATATGTGCATATAATCATAATAGCAGTGTTTTAAGGAGGAAAATTATGGAATACACAAATGATGTTATTTTTAATGTAAAATACCAAAGTGAATCTAGTAATGCAACTATTATTAAACATCCTAGATTACACAAAATTTTAGAAAAAATAGAA
>USQY01000023.1 GCA_900557045.1 uncultured Clostridium sp. | reverse complement strand
CATTTTTACTTACAAATGATTTTAAAATTTTGGACATTTTCACTTACAAGTCACATAGGTATATTTTAAAAACTTTAAAAAGCTTGAAAAGACTTGAAAAATATGGTATAATTAATAGAGTTGATAAAAAAGGAGGACGTATTATGAAATTTAATAATAGAAAAATATATAAATATACATCAATAATATCACTTACAATAGTAATAATGTTAATAGGAAATTTAATAGTACCTATACTAACAACTACTGCAGATTCTGGAAATGGATTTGGAATGACAATTCAGTATAACAAAGAACAAAATTCATTAACATTAACAGGAACTTTAAGTTCAGAATATGTAGGATATAATTTGTATTGGGCAGCAGGTACAATGCCATATCAAAAACCAGGAAGTGAAGCAACTAATGAAGAAAAAATACAATATATGGATAATGTAATAAATTGGTATACTGCAAATTCAATAACAGATATGTATTCATCAGATTCAAAACAAATAAATAGTACTATAAACATACCAGAAGTTACAGCAGATGTTACATACAGTGCTTTATGTGTTGCTAGAACAGCTGATGATAGTTATGCAATAGCATACGTTTCTAAAACATTGAAAGCTCCGGTAACTATTGAAAATACAATAACTATTAAATTAACTGCTGACAACAAAAAAATAAGTATTAATGTAAAAGATACAAATTATGATATTAAAACAATTAAAATTGCTAAATCAGATGTACCACTTAAATGTGCAGATTTTAGTAATGTTGGGGAAAATTTAAGTTTTACAGGAACTAGGGATATACAAGTTTCTAAAGATGTAGAAAGTGCAGGAGTATATTACATATTTGCTGAAAATACTGCTGGTGCACAATCAGTTGAAGGTATAGTAATTAAAGATGTAAATGATACAGAAAATAAAATAGCAATAGAATTACGTAAAGAAAAAGATGATGCAGCTAACACAATTTATGTAAAGGCAGTAAGTAGTGCGGGAAACATTACTGATATTAGATATTACATATCAGATCAATCTTTTAAATTCAAAGATGATCAAGGAAATGAAATTACTGAAAATACAAATTTGGTAAAAAATAGTAATAATAAATTAGTTGTTGATGGAACAAAAACAACAGTAGTAGACGAAATTACAAATAGTGATATAGATAGTGATAAATATATTAGTATATATGTAAAAGCTACAGGATATGAGAGTTATTTAATAATGCCAATTAGTAGTTTAAGACTAGTTGAAGGAAATCCATGGGGAACAACACAACCATCAAACCCAGGAGATGAATCAAATCCAGGAGAAGGATCAAAACCAGGAGAAGGATTAAACCCAGGAGAAGGATCAAACCCAGGAGAAGGATTAAACCCAGGAGAAGGATCAAACCCAGGAGAAGGATCAAAACCAGGAGATGAATCAAACCAAGGAGAAGGATCAAAACCAGGAGATGAATCAAACCCAGGAGAACCATCAAATCCAGATAATGAATATGAAGAAGTGCCTGAAAAAGGAGAATCTGGTACTATAGTGACAAATCCGGATGGAAATTTACCTCAAACTGGTACAAATGATAGTATTATAATAATGGCTATAATAGTATTTGCAGTAATAAGTTTAGGAAGTTTCATAAAATATAGAAATATAAAGTAAATTAATATATAATTAATTAGTGCAGAAATTAAATAGAAATAAAAATATAGATATAATTAAATAAAATTATATCTATATTTTTTGTTAGCAAAATAATAATATTAAAATTATTTGACAAAAGAATGGAAAAAATATAATATTAAAATAATTAATATTATAAGAAAGGGGGACTCAAGTTTTTCTTGAAAATTTATGAATTTTATAATAGGTTTTTTAGGAGCGTGTTTAGGTTTAGTTGTGGCAGTAGGGATAATAATAGGTATAATATATTATAAGACAAGACAAATAGTTGGACCAGCAAATATGAAAACATTAGTGCAAGCAGCCAAAAATGCTAAGAATATAGAACAGCAAGAATATACTAGAGTGAAAAATGTTAGTGGTATAACAAAACTTTTAGAACCAACTATAATTAGAGATTTTAATGATTTCAACAAGGATTTTTTATTTTCTAAAGTTGAAAATAATATGATAAAAATTTTTAATAGTATAGAAGATAAGGATATAAGTAAAATAAAAAATGATAATGATTTAATATATATATATCCATCTTTAAGAGAAAAGATTACTGATTTAAAAAATAGTAATATTGATATTAAATATGATGAGGTTAAATTTCATGCTCATGCTATTAAAGATTATTTGAAATCTGCAGGTAAAGCTACTATTAAAATTTCTAGTACAGTAGAATACTATTATACAGATACAAGTAAAAGTAATAAGAAGAAAGAATATAATGGAAGTTTGAAAAAACAAACAAGATATACTACTGAATTTGTGTATGTATATGATGAAAGTAAATTTAAGCATAATGAAAATGTATTAACAGTAAGTTGCCCTAATTGTGGTGCACCATTAGGAAAGTTAGGAGCAGGAAATTGTTCTTATTGTGGGACTTATGTAGAACCAGTTAATTTGAAAAATTGGTATATGGTTTCTTATAAGGAAGATTATTAATGTAAATATATTAAAATATTTGAGCATTTATTTTTTAGCTATATACAAATTCCTTTTGGTATATTTTATTTAGCATATTTTATAGTTTTAAATATAAGAATATGAATTGTAATAAAAAGTGATGACTTTTGAAAAAAATGTTAATAAAACATTGTTAATCAAAATAAAATATTGTATAATATAAAAGATAACAAAAAAATAGGAGGTAAAATTATGGGATTAATTAAAGCAGCAGCAGGTGCTATAGGAAGCACACTACATGATCAATGGAAAGAAGCCATTAGATGTGAAGATTTAGGAAATGATATTCTAATGATGAGAAAAACTACTCCAACAGGGGTTATAACAAATAAAAGTACTATTATAGTAGGACCAGGACAATGCGCTGTTATTTATGATAACGGTAAAATAATAGATGCTACAGCTGAAGAAGGATTATATACATTTGATACTTCATCAAGCCCATCTTTTTTTGCAGGACAATTTGGTGATGTATTTAAAGAAATGTGGCAACGTTTTACATATAATGGTGCTACAGCAAAAGAACAATCTGTATTTTTCTTTAATACAAAAGAGATTACAAAAAATAAATTTGGTACACCTGCACCAATTCCTTATCAAGATTGGTCACATGCTATACCAAATCAAATGACAGGAACAATAACACCATTAAGAGTTGAAGTAAAATGTTTTGGTACATATACATTTAGATTAGTAAATCCAGCATTATTTATGAATGCTATAGGTGGAACAAAAGATGTATATTATAAAAGTGAAATAACAGAACAAATTCGTTCAGAAGTTGTTGCAACATTCCAAAATGTGTTAAATGAATTAGGAAATTCAAAACATAAAGTTCCAGTATTAGAATTACCAAGTAATACTGATGAAATAAAAGAAATAATGGATGAAAAAGTTTTTGATGAACCTATTAGAAAAAGAGGTTTATCAATAGAAGTTTTTGCTGTTGAGTCTGTAACATTAGATCCAGAATCAGAAAAGAAAATAGATGATTATGAATTAAGTTCAAATGCTATGATGCAACAAGGAAAACTTGTTGGTGCATATGCAAATGCTGTTCAAGATGCAGCTAATAATGCAGGTGGAGCACAAAATGGTTTCATGGGTATTGGTATGATGAATATGGCAACAGGTGGAATGATGGGAGGAGCTGCTCAAGGTCCTTGGCAAAATGCTACACCAGTTCAACCAGTAATGAATAATCAACAACCAGAGCAATCACAACCACAAGAACAAACACAACAATCAACAGAAAGTCAAGAACAAAATCAAAAACAAACTGATGAAGTTGTAGAAAGCAAACCAGAAGGTACAGTTGATGGATGGGTTTGTCCAAATTGCAATACAACTGTGACAGGTAAATTCTGTGGAGAATGCGGAACTAAAAAACCAGAAAAACCAGCAGGAAAATTTTGCCCAAATTGCGGAACAAAATTATCTGATACAGCAAAATTCTGTGGAGAATGTGGAACTAAAATATAATAATAAAAATAACAATCAATAATAATAAATACAATTATTAAGAAATAAAAAACGAACTAATTATTATAACTAACACCATAAAAAATATTTTATGGTGTTAGTTATAATAAAGTTCGTTTTTTTATAGTATTCTTTATTAATAAATAATATAGTAAAGTTAGTATAATAATGTAATTTTGTTTCCAATTTTATCTATGATTTTGTCTTTTCGCAAATACCCAATTTCGCGCATCATAGCACTTCTATCAACACTTAAGTAATCAGCTAAATCTGTTAATGAAAATGGTAATGTGAATGATTTACTAATGTTTTTTGTTGAAATTATATTAAAATATGTTAATAATTTTTCACGTATTGTTCTTTTACTTAAAATCTCAATTCGCGTATTCAGAGAATTTATTTCTTCTAAAAGAAGATTTGGTAAGTATTGAAGAACTTTTTTATGATAAGAACAAGTAATAGTACACTTATCTTCAATATATTCATAATCAAAAAATAATACTTCACAGTTTTTTCGGGACTCTACAAATAATTCATTATTAGTTGTTACATTATAAAAAATTTCACCAAATATATTATTAGGAAAGTAATGTTCAACTATTGTTTTATTACCATTAAAATCATATCTAATTAAATCTGCTTCACCTGAACATAATAAACATAATTGTTTACGTTTAGCTATATATGTAGTTATTATTTCATTTTTTTCGAATTTCTTAGTTATGACTTTTTTGCAGTTATTAGAAAATTCACTAAAAAATTCTGAAATTTCTTTTTCTTTTATATTCATAAAAAATCCCCCTGAAAGTATGTATATTATACAGTATTTTTCAATGTTTTACAATGCAATAGTAGAAAAAAATAAATTAATCAATAAGAAACATTTTATGGAAAATAAACGTAATAAGTATGTAACAAAAATGTAATAAATTTTTCTAGAATTTTTTTTACTTAGAGGGAACTGTATTCCGATTAACACCAACAAAAAAACTCATAATATGTTGCAAAAGCAACAAAAAAACAAAAATACTTAATGTATAATATGCTCATAAAAATAAAATAAATCAAAATAAAAAATGCTCAAAAGAAAGGGATGTGTGTAGTTATGCAAGTTATAAAAAGAGACGGAAGATTAGTAGAATTTAATGGTGAGAGGATTGTAAAAGCTATAACATTAGCTATGGCTCAAACACAAGGTGGTGTTGATGTTGAATTAGCTAATAAAGTGGCAAATAGTGTAGAAAAACAATTAGAAGACAAAAATCAAGTAACAGTATATGAAATACAAGATTTAATAGAAAAAAAATTAATGACAACATCAAGAAAAGAAGTTGCACAAAGTTATATTACATATAGATATAATAGAGATGTAGCAAGAAAATCAAAAACTAAAGAAATATTCCTAGATATTATAGGTGCAAAAGCTAATGATATAACAAGAGAAAATGCCAATATGAATGCAGATACACCAGCAGGAATGATGATGAAATTTGCATCTGAAACAACAAAACCATTTGTTGATGATTTCCTATTTTCAGATGAATCAAGAAAAGCTGTAAAAGGTGGTTACATACATGTTCATGATAAAGATTATTATCCAACAAAATCATTAACTTGTTTACAACATCCATTAGATAAAATTTTACAAAATGGTTTTAAAGCAGGTCATGGTGCATCAAGACCAGCTAAAAGAATTGAAACAGCAAGTATATTAGGGTGCATCTCAATGGAAACTGTACAAAATGAAATGCATGGCGGACAAGCTATTCCAGCTTTTGATTATTACTTAGCTCCATATGTAAAAATGACTTTTGTAGAAGAAATAAAAAAATTGGAAGAATTTACAGGTAATGATTTATCAAAATATTATGATTACCAAGTAGAAGATTATATTAAAAAAGATATAAAAGATTTAAAAGGTGAAGAACGTGATTTACAATTTGCAATTAATAATACAGTTTCAAGAGTTCATCAATCAATGGAAGCCTTTATACATAATATGAATACTATACATTCAAGAGGTGGAAATCAAGTTGTATTTAGTTCAATTAACTATGGTACAGATACTTCACCAGAAGGTAGATGTATAATAAGAGAAATTTTACTTTCAACAGAAAGAGGAGTTGGAAATAATGAAACTCCAATATTCCCAATTCAAATTTGGAAGAAAAAACGTGGAGTAAACTATTTACCTGAAGATAAAAACTATGATTTATATAAATTAGCTTGTAGAGTAACTGCTAAAAGATTTTTCCCTAATTTCTTGAATTTGGATGCTACATTTAATCAACATGAAAAATGGAAAGCTGAAGATCCTGAAAGATTTAAATATGAATGTGCAACAATGGGATGCAGAACAAGGGTATTTGAAAATAGACATGGAGAAAAAACTTCAATAGGAAGAGGTAATTTATCTTTTACAACTTTGAATTTACCTAAACTAGCTATAGAATCTGCTTATGAGGCACAAGAAAAAACAGGATGTAAATTTGAATTAGGTAGAGGTTCTGAGGAATATATGACAGCTAATTATAAAAAAGCGGTTAAGAAAATTTTTATGAACAAGCTTGAAGAATATGCAGGTGTAGCTGCTAGACAGTTATATGATAGATACAAATTCCAATGTACAGCTATTGCAAAACAATTTCCATTATTAATGGCTGGTATGTGGGAAGGTAGTGATAAATTAGGTCCTAATGATGAGGTCGAACCAGTTTTAAAACAAGGAACTTTAGGAATTGGATTTATAGGATTAGCAGAGGCTTTAACAGCTTTAACTGGTAAACATCATGCAGAATCTGAAAGTTCACAAAAATTAGGAGTTGAGATTATAACAGAATTAAGAGACATTGTAAAAGAATTTTCAGAAAGATATGATTTGAATTACAGTGTTCTTGCAACACCAGCAGAAGGATTATCTGGAAGATTTACAAAAATGGATAGAAAAGAATATGGAACTATTTTAGGTGTTACAGATAGAGATTATTATACTAATAGTAATCATGTTCCAGTATGGTATAAATGTTCAGCTGAGCAAAAGGCAAGAATCGAAGCACCTTATCATGATTTAACAAGAGGAGGACATATTTTCTATATTGAATTAGATGGAGATGCTACACATAATCCTGATACTATAGAAGCTGTAGTAGATTTAATGGATAAGTATAATATGGGATATGGTAGTGTAAACCACACACGTTCAAGATGTATGCAATGTGGATTTGAAAATGCTGATGCTAATTTAACTAAATGTCCAATGTGTGGAAGTACACAAATAGATACAATACAAAGAATAACAGGATATTTAGTTGGAACAACTTCACGTTGGAACAATGGAAAATTAAGCGAATTAAAAGATAGAGTAACACATATTGGTGGAAATAGTGAGATAAAAGGAGCACAATAAAAGGGACAGTTTATATAGTCCCTTTTTTAAAAATAAAAATATAACAAAAGGGAGTCTTACATATGAAAATGGCAGGTTTTTATGATGAAAGTATATCAAATGGTTTAGGTTGGAGAGCAGTTCTTTTTGTAAGTGGTTGTCCACACAATTGTCCTGGTTGTCAAAACAAAATAGCACAGAGTTTTGATTATGGAGAAGAATTCAATAAAGAGAAAATAATTAATAAAATTTGCGAAAATTCAATACTAAAGGGAATTACAATTAGTGGAGGAGAACCATTATGCAAGGAAAATGTTTCAGAAGTTGTTGATTTTATTAAAGAAGTGAAAAAAGTTAGACCTAATTTTAATGTTTGGTGTTATAGTGGGTATACATTAGAAGAATTAGAAAATAGAAATGATGAAAAAACAAATGAAGCATTAAAACAAATTGATGTTTTAGTTGATGGAAGATTTGTGCAGGAGAAAAAAGATCCTACTTTGAAGTTTAGAGGGTCTTCTAATCAAAGAATTTTAGATGTGCAAAAGTGCATTAGTGAAAATAAAATTGTGCAAATTGCTTTATAGATGTAAAATTGGAAACATGTTCTAATTTTTATAAGATTGATAAAAAAGTGCGTTTAAATGATAAAAAATTGTTGAAAAGGACTGTCCTTTTAGTTTATAAAGGAACTGTCCCTTTTGGCAACTCTTGGCGAAAAGTGGGGGTATATAAATTTGAAGGTAATAAAAAGAGATGGAAGAGCTGTAGAATATGATAGCAATAAAATTATACTTGCGATTGAAAAGGCTAATAAAGAGGTTGGTGAAGAAAAAAGGGCATCACAAGATGAAATATTATCAATAATTAATTTTATTGAATCTTTAGATAAAAAAAGAATTCTTGTGGAAGATATTCAAGATATTATTGAACAAAAGTTAATGGAATTAAAGAAGTATGATTTAGCTAAAAAATATATAGTTTACAGATATACAAGAGCATTAGTAAGAAAACAAAACACTACTGATGAATCTATTTTAGGTTTGATAAAAAATACAAATAACATATCAAACACTGAAAAAAATAATGCTATTACAGCATCTGTTCAAAGAAATTTGATAGCTGGAGAAGTTTCAAAAGATTTAACAAAAAGAATGTTATTACCAGAAAAAATAACAAAAGCACATGAAGATGGGGTATTGTATTTTCATGCGACAGATTATTTTTTACAACCTATAATTAATTCATGTGTAGTAAATATTGGAGATATGCTAGATAATGGGACAGTTATAAATGGTCAGAAGATAGAAACTCCTAAAAGTTTTCAAGTTGCATGCATAGTAACTACTCAAATAATTGCAGCATGTGCTAGCGGGCAATATGGGCGTCAATATATAAATGTAAAACATTTTGGAAAATATTTAAGAGCTAGTTATATTAAAATTAAAAATGAATTGGAAGAATTAGAAAATTGCAATTTAACTAAAGAAACAATAGAAAAAATAGCTAGAAAAAGATTAAAAACGGAATTATCATCAGGGGTTCAAACTATTCAATATCAAATAAATACCTTGATTACAACATATGGTAAAACACCATTAGTTTCATTAATTTTAGAATTAGATGATGATGACAAATATATAGAAGAAAATTCAGCAATAATAAATGAAATATTGAATCAAAAGTATGGTGATATAGCAAATGTTTCAGAAAATGATTGCATAAATAGTCAAGAACTAATATATATTCTACATGATGATAATTGTACAAAAAATGAAAAATATAAATATATAGATGAGTATGCTATAAAATGTGGTATAGCTATTAATAATATAAAAAATGTAGATTATAAAAAAGAAGGTACATTTAATCAAGGTGTTGTAACTATTAATTTGTCTCAAATAGGTATTATTGCAAATGGTAATAAAGAAGTATTTTGGAAAATATTTGATGAAAGGTTAGAATTGTGTTTTGAAGCGTTAATGTGTAGACATTATGCTTTATTAGGAACTGTTTCAGATGTGAGTCCTATACATTGGATAAATGGTGCTATATCTAGATTAGAACATGGAGAAAAAATAGATAAATTATTGAAAGATGGATATTCAACTATTTGTTTAGGATATGTAGGATTGAGTGAATTAGTACAAATAATAAATAATTACAAAGGTATAGAAAAAGAAGATGAAGAAGTTTCTGAAAAAATATTAAAGTATTTGGAAGAAAAAATCGAAAGTTGGAGAAAGATGACTGGTATTTGTTTTTCATTATGTGAAACAAAGTCTAAGGCTGTAGTAGATAAATTTGATAATATAAATAAAAGTATGAGTGACATACTATAATGTTATTTTTTATTGTTTCTTTGTATTCTGCAATATAAAATGTCAAATAGAGTAACATAAAATACATTACAGTTGTTGGTATATAATTAATTACAGCTATTTGACTATTCACTTTTGTGAAAATATATGGTATAATTTTATTAATTATGAAAATAGAAAATATTGGATAATAAATGGAGAGTAAAATGCCTAAATTTTTTGTGAAAAATAATCAAGTAAATGAAGATAAAATAGTAATAATTGGTGATGATGTAAACCATATTTCAAATGTATTAAGAATGAAAAAAGATGATATAATAAATATTTGCAACACAGATAACTCAAAAAATTATATTGGAAAAATAGAACAATTCAATAAAACAGAGGTAATATGTAAAATAATAAACATGATAGATTCAAATTCTGAATCTAATGTTCAAGTTGATATATATCAAGGGTTACCAAAATCTGATAAAATGGAGCTTGTAATACAAAAATCTGTTGAGTTAGGTGCTAGGTCAATTATACCTGTTGAAATGAAGAGATGTGTTGTAAAGTTAGAAGGAAAAGATAAAATAAAAAAAGTAGATAGATGGAAAAAAATTGCAGAAGTAGCAGCTAAACAAAGTGGAAGGGATGTAATACCTACGGTGCAAAATATTAAGAATGTAAAAGAAATATCAAATGATTTTTCAGAATATGATATAGTTTTACTTTGTTATGAAAACGAGAAAAATGCAGTAGTAAAAGATGTGTTAAAACAATATAATGAGTATTCTAAAATAAAAATAGCAGTAATAATTGGACCTGAAGGGGGAATTGATATTTCAGAAGTGGAGTATATGCAAGAAAATGGAGCAAAAGTTATAAGTTTAGGACATAGAATTTTAAGAACAGAAACAGTCGCTTTATCCATGTTAAGTATTATTATGTATGAATTTGAAAGGAATGAATTTTAATATGAATGATACTGTGAGTTTAAAGGAGATAAAAGAAGCTATACAAAACAAAATAAATGAACAGCAAAAATGTAGTTTAATAAAAAATGTATTAATAAATATTAGTATTGCATTTATTATGATAATGTATTTAATTTTAATTATAATGGGAACTAAAAATATAGAAATGCTTATATTAGAGAAAGATATAAAAATAACTACAATATGCATTTTGGCAATAGGAATATATATTATGGAATTGGCATATAAAAAAGATGATAGTAACTTAGCTATTAACTCTTTAGAAGTATTATGCTTTAGTGGTGCAAATTTGTGTTTAGTATATGTGCAAAAACTATATTTTGATAATTTAATACAGATAATAACATATATAGGAATAGTTATATCAAGTTATTACACTATAAAATCGATAGCTTTAGCTATTATAAATGTAAGAAAATATAAAAAAGATAATAATGATATAAAAGAAATTGTAAAAAAATAGAGGTAAAAAAATGAAAAGTATGACAGGCTTTGGAAGAAGTAAGTTAGAAAAAAATTCAAGAGAATATGTTGTAGAAATAAAGTCGGTAAATCATAAATATAATGATATAAATATTAAAATTCCTAGAAATATTAGTTGTTTTGAGGAAAAGGTTAAAAAAATTATTTCTAATAATATATCAAGAGGAAAAGTTGATGTTTTTATAAATTTTAATAATTATAGTGAGCAAGGAAAAAATATTGTAATAAATAAAGAATTAGCTAAAAACTATATTAATCAATTAAAAGAATTAGCTATAGAAACAGATGTTAATAGTGATATAAAAATAACTGAAATATTTAAAATGCCAGATGTATTGCAAATGAAAATAGAAGATGATGAAAGCGAAGTTATATGGCAGGAATTAGAAGAATGTGTTATACAAGCAACAAATAGTTTTATTGAAATGAGAGAAACGGAAGGGAATAGAATAAAACAGGATTTATTTGTAAGAATAAATAAAGTAGAAGAGCTTGTTAACAGTATTTTTAAATATTCTACTGGACTTATTGAAGAATATGTAGTAAAATTAAAAGAAAGAATAAAAGAAATACTTATGACTAATGTAGTTGATGAGGTAAGATTAGCACAAGAAATTGTTATTTATGCAGATAAATGTTCAATAGAAGAAGAACTTACTAGATTACGTAGTCATATAATGCAATTTAAAAATTTACTAGAAACAAAAGATTCTATAGGAAAAAAATTAGATTTTTTAGTTCAGGAAATGAATAGAGAAACTAATACTATAGCCTCAAAATCTGTAAAACTTGAAATAACAGATTTAGCTATAGAAATTAAAACTATAATGGAAGACATAAGAGAGCAAATTCAAAATATAGAATAAAAAAATATAAGAAAGGAATGTATTTATTATGATAGTAAAACCAACAGTTACAGAATTATTAACAAAAACAGAAAACAGATTTAAATTAGTAATAGCTACTTCAAAAAGAGCAAGACAAATAGCGGAAGGAAGTGAAGTATTAACAGATAGTGATGATGTTTCACCAGTTTCATTAGCAGCAGATGAAATAGCTGAAGGTAAGGTGAAGATATGTTAATATTATTATCTGGAGTATCTGGAGCAGGAAAAGATACAATAAAAAAAGAATTAATAAAAAGAGTAGAAAATGTAGAATCTTTGCCATCTTATACAGATAGAAAACCACGTGAAGGTGAAGAAACAGGTGTAGTATATAATTTTGTTACTACACAAGAATTTGAAAAAATGATTAAAAATAATGAATTTTATGAATACAATATTCATCATGAACATTATTACGGAACTTCAAGAAAACTTATGAATGAAAAAATAGCAAGTGGAAAAATAATAGTAAAAGATATGGATGTTAATGGTACAGAAAATTTAATAGATATTTTAAAAAACGATACTAAAGTTATTACAATATTTTTACGTGTACCAAAGGAAATTTTGAGAAAAAGACTAGAAAACAGAACAACAACACCAGATTTAAAAGAAATTACTTTGCGCTTGAATAGATTCGATTATGAAGAATCCAAAATAGGTATGTATGATTATGTGCTTAAGAATAATGATTTGGAGAAGACTGTGGATATTATTATGGATATTATTAAGCATGAGCTAGAAAATAAGGAAACTGAGTTTTAAGGAAAAGGGGACGTTTTTCTTTTCCTTTTTTGTTTCCATAAAGTAATACAATTGATATAAAAATACAACAAGGAGGGAAAAATATTGCCAAGAATCGCAAGGAGGGATTTGAATACATGCTTTTACCATGCAATTGTTCAAGGAATGAAAAAAGAATTTATCTTTAATACTCCTATTCAGATTGAGAAGTATAAGGAGATAATTGTAGAAAAGTTAAAAGATAGTAATATAATAATTTTAGCATATTGCATAATGAATAATCATGCTCATTTTTTGATATATAGTGAAAAAAGTGAGTACTTAAGTAAATTTATGCAAAAGTTAAATTCTACATATTCTAATTACTATAACAAGACTAATAACAGAGTTGGATATGTATTTAGAAATAGATTTTATTCACAAGGTATTAATGATAATAAACAATTATTTAATTGTTTAAGATATATTCATGATAATCCTGTTAAAGCAAAAATAACAGTTAGTATGAAAGATTATAAATATTCGAGTTATAATGAATTTTTAGGAAAAAAAGAAATAATTTGTTCAAAAGGTTTAGATCTATTATTCAATGATATGGATAATTTCAAAGATGTTTTTTATTCTATACACCAAAATCAATCAGAAAATAATTATGATAAGGAATTTTATGATATAAAAGAAGTGGAGATTTCAGAATTTATATTGGAGTTCGAGAGAAAATATAATACAAATATAAAAAAATTAAAAGGAAATAGAAATTTATTGGAAATTTTTATAAAAGAGTCAAGAAATTTAACAGATGTGACAATAATGGAATTGGTGGATATTTTAGGAGTTTGCAAAAATACAGTTAGTAAATATTCATGATACCGTATTTTAGATTATTTAATATAAGAAATTATAATTATGTATAGTAATAAAAAATTAATAATGATAAAAAGTTTAATTAAAGAGTTTGATTAAAAGTATATTGAAAATTAATAATAGTATTGCTATAATAGTAAACAAAGAAAATTATAGGCTGTTTTAAAGATAACCTATTCAATTATAAATTATGGAAACAAACAAGGAAAAGAAAAACGTCCCCTTTTCCTTACCGAGGAGAAAAAATGATAGCAGAAGTTATTATAAATAGTAATGTAAAAAACTTAAACAGAACTTTCGATTATAACATTCCATTTGAAATGGAAGAAAAAGTAAACATCGGAAGCAGAGTATTAGTAAAGTTCGGCAACATAAAAAAACTAGAAGAAGGTTTTGTTGTAAATATAAAAGAATCAAGTGAATTTGAAGTAAAAGATATATCAGCAGTTGAAGAAAAAGACTTCATAGATACACCAAAAGTAGAACTTGCTAAATGGATGGCACATAGATATTTTTGCAATATATCAGATTGTATAAAATTAATGTTACCACCAGGTACAGGTACGAAAGAAGTTAAAAAAAGGGTTAAGGAAAAGTCTTTAAATAGTGTTAGGCTATTAAAAAATGAAATTCAAATAAATGAAGACATCGAAAACAAAATATTAAAATCTGAAAAACAAATCAAAGTATTAAAATTCTTACTAGACAATGATGATGTATTAATAACAGATTTAGAAGCTTTAACAGAAGTATCAAAAGCAATTATAAAAACTCTAGAAAAAAATGGATATGTTGAAATATATGAAAAACAAATAGAAAGAAATCCTTTTTTACATAAAGTGATTCAAAGAAATACAAATTTGAATTTAACAGATGAACAACAACATGCCTATAATATGGTAGAAAATGCAATAGATGATTATATGAATTCTGAATTTTTATTATATGGTGTAACTGGGTCAGGAAAAACTGAAGTATATTTGCAGTTAATTAATAAGGTTTTAAATGAAGGAAAGTCAAGTATAATGCTAGTACCTGAAATTTCATTAACACCACAAACTGTAGATAGGTTTATAGCTAGATTTGGCCAAGATAATATTGCTGTTTTACATAGTAAATTATCAGTAGGTGAAAGATATGACCAGTGGTATAAAATCAAATCAGGAAAGGCTAAAATAGTTATTGGTGCAAGGTCTGCAATGTTTGCACCTGTAAATAATTTGGGAATTATTATAATTGATGAGGAACATGATAGTTCTTATAAATCTGAAATGTCTCCAAGATATAATGTAAAAGATGTTGCAAGATATCTAGGGAAAAAATATGATATTCCAATTGTATATGGTAGTGCAACACCTGATATGGATACATATTATAGAGCCTTAAAAGGAGATATTGAATTATTAGAATTAACAAAAAGAGCAAATAATTCTAGTTTACCAAATGTTGAAGTTGTTGATTTAAAACACGAACTTGCAAATGGAAATAGGAGCATGATAAGTAGAAAATTATATGAAGCTATTGAAAAAAACTTACAAGCGAAAAAACAAACAATTTTATTTTTAAATAGAAGAGGATATTCAACATTTATAATGTGCAGAGATTGCGGATATACAGCAAAGTGCAAAAATTGTAATATAACAATGACATATCATATTAAACAAAATAAATTAAAATGTCATTATTGTGGGTATGAATGTAATGCTTTAACAGTTTGCCCTGATTGCAAAAGCAATAATATTAGGTATTTTGGAACAGGTACACAAAAATTAGAAGTGGAAATAAATAAAATGTTTCCAACAGCTTCAACAATTAGAATGGATGTAGACACAGTTACAAAGAAAAATTCACATGAGGAAATATTAAATAAATTTAAAAACGAGAATATTGATATTTTAATTGGTACACAAATGGTAGTTAAAGGTCATCATTTTCCAAATGTTACATTAGTAGGAGTTATTGCAGCTGATACTAATTTAAATATAGATGATTATAGAGCAAGCGAAAAAACTTTTCAAATATTAACACAAGTAGCACGGAAGAGCAGGTAGAGAAAAAGATGAAGGAAATGTTATTATCCAAACATATAATCCAGATAATTTCAGTATAGAATTTTCTAAAAAACAAGATTATAAATTATTTTATAATTTGGAGTCTAAATTAAGAAAACAATTGAAATATCCACCTTTTTGTGATATAATAATGCTTGGATTTAGTTCGGAAAACGAAAATGATATAAAAAAAGTTAGTCAACAAGTACATAGATTTTTAAAAAATAAGATAGAAACTGAAAATATACCTATAATATTGTATAAACCAGTTCCTTCGCCAATAGATAGAATAAAAAATAAATTTAGGTGGAGAATAATTATTAAATGTAAATTTGGAGAAAATATTATAGATATTATAAATGATTGTAATAAAGAGGTTTTCGGAATAAAAAATTCTTCTGTTAATATGACAATTGATGTGAATCCAAATAATATGTTATAAAAAATTTTCAAAAAGGAAAGAATGGTGAAAAAATGGCAATAAGAAATATAAGAAAAAATGGAGATGAAATTCTAAGGAAAAAGTCTAGAGAAGTGGAAAAAGTGGATGAAAAAATAAAAGAATTAGTAAAAGATATGCTTGAAACTATGTATAAAAATAATGGTGTAGGTTTAGCTGCACCACAAGTTGGAATTTTAAAAAGAGTTGTAGTAATTGATTTGTATGATAACAATGGACCTATTGTTCTAATAAATCCTGAAATTATAAAAGAAAAAGGAGAACAAGAGGTTGAAGAAGGATGTTTAAGTTTTCCAAATCAATTTGCTAAAATAATAAGACCAGCAGAAGTAACTGTAAAAGCCCTTGATGAAGATGGGAAAGAAATAAAAATTAAGGCAAAAGAATTATTAGCACAAGCAATTTCACATGAAGTTGATCATTTAGAAGGAATTTTATTTGTGGACAAAATTATTCCTGGAACATTAGAAACTGTTAAAGAATAGAAGATAAATTAAAAAATAAAGTTTTAAATATATAAGAAATATATGTATAATATAAAAAATATATAAATGTAGAAAATATAAATAAAAATATTAATATAAAATAGAGAATATATGAAACAAAGACATAAGGAGAAAATTTAAATTCCAAGAATTTTCTCCATTTCTTATTAAAGAGGAGGAATTAAAATGTTTAATGTATTATTCATGGGAACACCAGATTTTGCAAAAGAATCTTTAGAACAAGTATATAATAGTGGATATAATATTTTAGGTGTTGTTACTAATGTTGATAAACCAAAAGGGAGAGGTATGAAGATGATTCCTTCTCCTGTTAAAGAGTTTGCACTTGAAAAAAATATACCAATTTATCAACCAGAAAAAGTTAGAAAAAATATAGAATTCATAAATAAAATAAAAGAATTGAACCCAGATGTAATTTGTGTTGTAGCATATGGAAAGATACTACCTAAAGAAATTTTAGATATTCCAAAATTTGGTTGCATAAATGTTCATGGTTCATTATTGCCAAAATATAGAGGTGCTGCTCCAATTCAATGGGCAGTTTTGAATGGGGACAAAACTACAGGAATTACTACAATGTATATGAATGAAGGAATGGATACTGGTGATATGATTTTAAAAGAAAAAGTTGAAATAGGAGAAAATGAAACAACAGGTGAATTGTGGGAAAGACTTTCTAAAATAGGAGGTAAGCTTTTAGTTGAAACATTAAAAGAGATAGAAGATGGTACAGCACCAAGAGAAAAACAAGGAAATGACTTTACTGTTGCACCAATGCTTAATAAGGAAATGTCTAAAATAGATTGGGAAAATAAAACTGCAGAGGAAATAAAAAATTTAGTTAGAGGATTAAATCCAATCATGGGAGCTTATACATTTTTAGAAGGTAAAAAAATAAAATTTTGGAGAGTTGAATGCATATCTGATAAAGAATTATTTGAAAAGTTTCCTGATTTATGTGAGTATAAGGAAAAATTTGATGAGTTATATCCTGGCACTATATTATTTTCGGAGGATAAGGTAGGTCTCTATATAAAAACTATAAAGGGAAACATTAAAGTAACAGAAATACAAGGAGAAAATGCTAAAAAAATGCAAACACAGGATTTCTTAAGAGGAAACAAGTTATATGCATGTAGTGTATTTGAGTAAATTGATGTAGACAATAGTTAAAAAAATGTGTAATTTGTAAATTTTGTAAATGTTTCATAAATATTACAGAAAAATTACAAATATATTACATTTTTTACAAACTATTGTTATTTTTTTCTAGTATGATAAAATAATAATGAAAAAGCCTTAAGGAGGATGAATGTTATGAGTATAAGGAAAAGCAATAAAAATATTATATTACTTATTTTATTATTGGTTATAGTTGGAATGGCGGTAGGATATGCTGCTTTATCACAAGCACTGGTTATTAATGGTACAGCTAGTATAACTACAGAATGGAAAATATTATTTACTGACATAAAAGAAGGTACTTTAATAGGTGCAGAAAGCAAAACAATGCCATCATATACAGCTACAACAGCTACTTTTGATGTTAATTTATTGTATCCAGGTGCATCAGCACAATATCTAGTAACAGTTGCAAACCAAGGTAGTATAGATGCAAAAATAACAAGCGTAGATGGAATAGAGTCAGTAAATGCTACAGTACCAACAGAAATAACTTACAAAATAGATGCTCAAACAGATGACATACTAAAATCTGGTGAAACAAAAACTTATATAGTAACAGTTTCTTGGGATGCGAGTTCAGAAACAATACCAGAAACAAAAACAAAGACTGCAACAATTACATTAAATTATGAACAAGCGGAGTAATATAAATAAAAGTACTATTTGTAAGAAAAATTAAATAGTACTTTTATTTCATATATAAAATTCTTAAGGAGTTCCTATGAGTAGAAAGAAAATTAAAAAAATAAGTATGAAAACAGTAGCATTAATACTTATAACAATATTATATTTAATAATAAGTATTGGATATTCTTATTTAAAGCAAAGTTTAAACATTTTTGGAAAGTCAACTATGATTCCACAAAAATCAAGTGAGTATGAAAAAGGAAATAGTACTTATACTTGGAGTATAGATAGAAATTGGCAACAAGGTGGAACAACATATGTAATGTATAATATAAAATTGAGTATAGTTAACATGGACAAAGATATTGACCAATGGGTTATAAGTTTTGATATACCAAATTCTTTTAGTGAAGAGAGAACCAACGTATGGGGAGCGTCATTAACAACTTATAAAAATGGACGTTTAACATTGGTATCACAAAACTGGAATGGGTATGTTGCAAAAGGTTCAACCTTAGATTTAGATTTTCAATTAGCATTTGATGATAATAAAGATTTCTATATAGAAAATTTAACTTTGAATGGATTGCTTGCAACAAATGAATAATTTGTTAGATACAAAAAAGGAGTTTGTATATAGAAGTGAACAAAGAAAAAAGAGTTGTAATATTATATATAGCAGTATTGCTTATAATTTTAATAGGATGTTTAACTATAACTGTTTTTGTAATACCAAATTTTTTTCAAGAATCTGCAAGAATAGCAAATGTTATAGTATGGATAGCATTAGCAATAGTTGCAATGCCAATAGAAAATGATCACACAAGGTTTAAAGGTAAAAAGGAAAAAATAAAAACAACTTTAATAATAGTTATAATATATTACATATTATACTTCTTATTAGGTTTGATATTTGGATACAAAAAAAGTCCATATTCTAGAAATTTTTTTGTGATTATAAAAAATTTATTTTATGTAGTAGGAGCAATTGCTTTACAGGATTATGTAAGAACAAAAGTTATAAATAACGAAAGAAAAAAAATAAATTATGTTATTTTTACAATTATATTTGTATTAATAAGATTGGATTATACTGAAGGAATAAAAGTTTTTTCTTCAGGTGAAAAAATATTTGAATACATATCATCCATAATAATACCAGAAATTGCAAAAGGATGTGTGTGCAGTTATTTAGCAATTTCAGGAGGAACTTTATTGGTATATGCATATTCAATACCAGTAGCATTGCTACAAGTGCTATTGCCAATATTTCCAAATTTAGATTGGCTTTTAACATCTGTATTTGATGTTTTAATATCTTTAATACTATTCTTATATAATAATTATGAACATACAATAAAAACTAATAGATTAACAAGAAAACAAAAAAAGAAGATTAGTCCTATGAAGAGTATACCAGAATTAATTTTGCTATTATTTGTAGTGTTTTTTATTGCAGGATTTTTACCAGCAAAACCGGTTGCAATTATGTCTTATAGTATGGTTCCAACATTTAGTAGAGGGGCGGTAGTTATTTCTGTAAATATTAAAAAAAAGGATTTGAGAAAATTGCAAGTTGGTGATATATTGCATTATAAGTCCAAAAATGGAGAAGTTATACATAGGATAATTGATATAAAAGAAAATGAATATGAAGAAATTATATTTCAAACGCAAGGAGATAATAATAATGCTCCAGATGGAAATTGGGTTGAGCCTGAACAAGTAATAGGATATGTTAAAGTGTATATACCATATATAGGATATCCATCTGTGTGGTTTAGTGAAAAAATATTAGGTAAAAAATCATTTATATCAATTTAACAAATGAAGAGGTGAAAAAATGAGAAATGAAGTAAATAAAAATAGAACTAAGAACATAATAAGAAATATTTGTATAAGTACATTATTATTATTCTTAGGAATAATAATAATAGTTAAATCTTTTACAGTACAACTAGGGGGACAAAATATGTTATATTCATATAATATAAATAGAAATGTAACTTACAAAGTTAATTTGGTAGAAAATAATTATTTTGAAAAATCTATTTTAGAAATGGATAAAACATATGTGTCAAGTTTGGTGGATAAAATAAATATGGACTTTACATATTCTTTATCAGGAAATAAAAAGGCAAAAACTAAATACTCATATCAAATTGTTGCAGTAACTACTGCAAAATATTCTAGTACCGATGTTAATACAGATGGAAATACAGATGGAAATACAGATGAAACAATATGGTCTAAACAGTATCTTATAGTAGAACCTAAAGAAATTGAAGTTGAAAGTTCAAATTTTATAATTAAGGAAAACTTTGATTTGGATTTTGCAACATATAATAATCAAGTAAAAGAATTTAAACAAAAGTTAAGGTTACCTATAGTAGCAGATTTGCAGATAAAACTAATAGTAAAAAGTGATTCAGAGATACCAGGGGTAGATAATAACATAGTTGAAACTTCTATTATGAATGTGAAAATGGATTTAGCTCAAGATGTGTTTAAAATAGAAAAACAATTTGAAAATGCTGATTCAAAATCTGTATTAGAAACTACACAAACTAATAAAAAAGTGAATAAACTAGCGTTTACAATAGGCTGTACATTAGTTATTAGTGCTATAATGATTATGCTAGATTCGATTAGAAAATCTATTAAATTTAGCAAAAAAACGGATTATGCTATTGCTTTAAATAGAATTTTAAAAAATTATGGTGATATAGTAGCAGAAATTGTAAGTCCTGTAGAAATTGATAATTTAAATGTAATTGAAGTTAAAAATTTTGACCAACTATTAGATATTGAAGAAGAAATAAGAATGCCTATTCTATTTTATGAAACAATTGAAGGTGAGCAAGGTGAATTTATAATAATATGTGATAATATGGCTTATAGGTATGTAATTGGAAAGTAGAAAAATTTATATAAAAAGGTTGTAAAAATTTTGAAAAATTGATATACTTATATAAGTTAAAAAGACAATAAACTTCATATTTAGGAGGTAATTTATATGGAAGAAAATAATAATGTTGTTTCTGATTTAGCAGATAATACTACTAATAATTCACAAGTTACAGCAGATGAAATAACTCTAGGAAATAATACAATAAAAATTGCAGATGATGTAGTTGCTGTAATAGCAGGTGTTGCAGTTTCTGAAATACCTGGAGTTGCTAATATGGCAGGAGGGTTTGCAGGAGGAATTACAGAGGTTTTAAGTGGTAAGAAAAATCTAGCAAAAGGTATTAAAGTTGATGTAGGAGAAAAAGAAACCAAAATAGATGTTAATATTATTGTAGAGTATGGGACAAGAATTCCAGATGTAGCTTATGAAATTCAAACTAAAGTTAAAAAAGCTGTTGAAACTATGACTGGATTAAAAGTAATTGAAGTAAATGTTCATGTACAAGGTGTAAACATTAACAACAATAATAATGAAGAACTAAAAAATATTGAACAATAAAAACTAAAAATTAAATTAAGCAATATAAAAATATATATGCTTTAATTTCAAGTAAAGCACGGGAAAGTTCAATATAACCGTGCTTTTATTTTAGAAATGGGGGTAATATACATATGAAAATTTTAGAAAGAATCGCTTTAATTTTATTTTCAATAATAATGTTATTTGTATCTATAATAAGTTGTTTACTAATTTTTAATATTATGGAATTAAAAACTATATTTAATTTTTTGGAAGATGTAATAGAAAATCAAACTGTTACTAGAGTTATATTAGGTTTTGCAATAGTTTCAATTTTATTAGCAATAAAATCTTTATTTTTTCCTTCAAAAATCAAGAAAAAACAAGAAATTAAAACTGGAGTTTTGTTAGAAAATAAAGATGGAAGATTATTAATTTCAAGAGATACAATAGAAAATTTAGTAAACAGTGTTGTTAAAAGTTTTACAGATGCTGTTGATGTTCAAACAAAGGTACATTTAGATGCTGATAATAATATTACAGTTTTTGTTAGTTTATTAGTAAAAGAAGAAGCAATTATTAAAGAATTATCAGCTAATATTCAAAATAAAATAAAAGAAACAGTTAAAAGAAGTACAGATTTAGATGTAAATCAAATTAATATAAATATTAAAAATATTGAAAATCAAACAAAAATTAAAATAAACAATGTTCAGGTTAATCAAAATAAAACTAAAGAAAATAAAACTGAAACTAATATTGTTAAATAGGAGGTTAAGAAGTTATGAATGATTATGGCAATTTCTTTTCAAGAAATATTGGAGCAATAATAGGAATAATAATAGGGTTAATTCTAGCATGTACAGGTTTATATAGACTTGTTTTAGGCATTATTGCAGTTATAGTAGGTGCATATATTGGAAGATATATTCAATATAATAAAGAAGAAGTAAAAGAAAAAACAAAAAATTTTATAGATAAATTATAATAATAAAAAATATATGTTATAAAAACAAGAAAGGTGAAAAATATGAATAAATCTACAATAAGAGAGATAACTTTCAAATTGTTATATAGTATAGAAATTCAAAAAAATATGGAAGAAGAAGATTTAGATTTATTT
>USQY01000022.1 GCA_900557045.1 uncultured Clostridium sp. | reverse complement strand
AATAAAACATATGAAGAAAAATTTTATATATTAAATAAATAAAATAATAAAACAAATGAAAAAATCAAATTTATTAATATAATAATAAATTGTGTGAAAAAGTGATAGATTTACTAAACAAAAAACATAATATATTTGGGGCAGTATAAAATAAAGGAGGCTGTCTATGCAAAATAATATAGAAAATAATATGTATACAGAAGAAAAAAATAATTGTATTCAAGAGTTTATTAATACAATAAAATTAAAATTAGAAAAAGAAAAAATATTAGTAGTTGATAGATTTGAAGAAGATTTTGCTGTATGTGAAGATAGAAGTAGCAAAAAAATGATAAACATAGAAATATCAAAACTACCAGAACAAGTTAAAGAAGGCGATATATTAAGATTTAAAAATAATAAATATGAAATAGATGAGGAAAAAAGAAAAGAAATAGAAAAAAGAATTAATGATAAAATGAAAAATCTATTTAATGACTAAAGAAAGTTTTTTTTGGGGGGCAAAATACAAATGAGTAAAAAAAGTACAAAGAGTATAAATAAACTAGTTAGTACCATTATGACCATAATTATAATAATAATTACAGCATACTTTGGCGGAGATAGTATATTCAAAAAATTTACTGCGGAAAGTCAAGAAGTAGTTGGTGTACAAGGATTAGACAATATATCAATTCAAACAGGAGACTCATGTATATCTAAAATTGATATAAACGAAAATACATTAAGAGTGTATTATTTTGATGTTGGTCAAGCAGATAGTATACTAATAGTAAATAATGGACAATCAATGTTAATAGATGCAGGAAATAATGATGATGGTGATTTAGTAGTTAATAATTTAAAAAAGATTGGAATACAGAAATTAGATTATGTTGTAGGAACACATCCACACGAAGATCATATAGGCGGTTTAGATGATGTAATAAATAATGTAGATGTAGGAACGATTTATATGCCTAAAACTACTACAACAACTAAAACATACGAAGATGTAATAGATGCAATAGCTAATAAAAAGAAAAAAATAACAGTTCCGAAAGTTGGAGATACTTTTAATGTAGGAAACGCAAAATGTGAAATTATGTCTATAGAAGATAACAAGAAGAACTTAAATGCATGTTCAATAGTAATAAGAATGGAATATGATGGAACAAGTTATTTATTTACAGGTGATGCTGAAAAAGAAAATGAAGTAGCTAGAAATTGGCCACAAACAGATATATTAAAATCAGGACATCATGGTTCAAGAACAAGCTCATCACAAAAATTTTTAGATGAGATAAAACCTAGTCTTATTATAATTTCATGTGGAAAAAATAATGATTATGGTCATCCACATAAAGAAACAATGGAAAGATATAATAAATTAGGAGCAACAATTTATAGAACAGATGAAAGTGGAAATATATTAGTTATACAAACAAATCAATAAATGCTTCTAAAATTAATTATACCTAATGGATAAAGCACAATATGCTTAAATCAATATTATTACATTCAATTAACCCCTTTAGGTAGATATGCAAAAACAGTAGGACACATAAATTATTATAGAAAACAAGGTAAAATGCCTGAACATATGATGGATTGTATACAAAGTAAAAAAGGTAAAAGATATGTGTACAAAAGAAAATATGTAGACTTAGCAGGTGAAGGTGATAAGGAATTAGGTATGTAGAACCAATATTAAAATTTTTACACTTTTGAAATATTATTTTTCATAATTTTTCAAAGTGTAAAGATTTTAATAGCTTTGAAAATATTTGCCGATGGAATAAGGAGTTTATGAATCAAATATAAAAAATACCAAAAGTAGAAAACACAAAAATAAAAATATTAAAAAAAGAAGAAAGTTAAAAATAATTGTAGACAAAATTAATAACATGTGATATTATAATCAAGTAATAAATGCCTGAGTGGCGGAACTGGCAGACGCACTGGATTCAAAATCCAGCGGGAAACCATGTGGGTTCGAGTCCCACCTTAGGCACCATAAAAAAAGGAGTAGCAATCATGAAAAAAATAGCAATAATAAATGATGTACATAGTAACTATTTATTATTGAAATCAGTTTTAGATGATATAAAAAAATATAATGTTGATGATTTTATATTTTGTGGGGATTATATAACGGATGGCTTTGACAACGATAAAGTATTGGATATAATAAAAAGTAAGACTAAAAATATTATAGCAGGCAATAGAGATTTATCAATTGCAAATTATGATAACAAGTCATGGGATGATATTAATCAAATGAAATCCATGTTATATGCATATACTAATACAACAGATGAAAATAAAGCTTTTTTAAAAACACTACCAATTTTTAAAATCATAAATATTGAAAATAAAAAAATTTGTTTTTCACATGGAACACCTTTTAATGTCAGAAAACTAGTAAACAACAATAGTTACGATGTTTTTGATAAATTAATTGATAATTTTTCTTGCGACATATATTTATTTGCACATACACATATACCATTTCATATAATATATAGAAATAAGCATTTTATAAATTCTGGAGCTATTAGTTGTTCGGTTGATAATAATCCACACTCAACCTATGGAATACTGTCAATTCAAGAAAACGATATACAATACTCGCAAAAGGAGTTATATTATAATTTTGAAGATGTAAAGAAATATTATATAGAGAGTAATTATCATAGAGAATGTAAAGAATGGTCTAATTTAATTTTATACACATTACGAGACGGATTTGATTATTGTTGTGATTTTATACAATTTATAAATAAATTTAGTAATGGTAGTGAGAAAATAATCAGTGATTTATGGCATATAAAATTTGAGGAATATATGCACTACAAAAATCTGGAAATATTTTAGATTAGGTACAAGGCAATTCTTATTTTAATAAATATTCTAAAAAATTCTAGAGAAAGAATCTCTAGAATTTTTTTAGTTGTTATTCAATTTCATTGTGCAAAATTTTTAAAACAATATTTTAAATAAAAACTTTTTGGCGAAGGAAAAAATCATAATTAAAACGCGTAAAATCATTTTCACGATGATGAGAAGAATAATCTTTCCAATCATATTTCTCTTTAAGATAGTGTTTTACTTGTTTCTTGTTATAATCCAAATAATAAAGTGGCCGAACTCGTTTTATTTTATCAATACAAACCCATCTAATAAAGTCTTTCATCCATAAATTTGGATATGTTTTCATTGGAATACTTCCATATTTTTTGTGAACATCTGAAATATACTTTCCATCAACATATGCCCAACTTAATGGTTGTATGCCTTCTGTCCGAAAAGAATGACCTTCCACAATATATTTAATTCCATTGTCATGTGCAACCTTATATAATGCGGTTATTAATCCAATATCAGTTGGGGCATCAATATCAATCACACCTGACAGCAAAAATGCTCTAAATATATCGTTCATCTCTTTAGGCTCAACAGAATAATCAATAAAATCAATATTTAGTTTATTGCACATACAAGTCATATTATGCTTAGCTATTTCTGTATCCCATCCATTATTAAAATGAACAGCCAAAGGGCGTAATCCACTTTTAAAGCAAAAATCTAATAAATATGAGGAATCACAGCCACCGCTTATTCCAATTACACAATCATATTTATTATTACTTCCATGTTCCTTGATTTCAGTAACAATTTTGTCAAGTATCTTTTTTCCGTCATCATTATTAGGGTATTCTCTTTCCAACATATCATGTCTAAAACAGTAGTTACATATACCATTTTCTCTAATGAAACAATCTTCTATTGTTTCATCAAATAAACACCGCTTACAACTTTTCATAATGAATTCTCCTTTTCTATATTGTTTTTAATAAATTTTTCACAATTTTGATACAAAGAAATTACAATTTCTTGTATTAAATTTTATATAATTAATATTGTAATAAATTTTTGAGCAAAAGTCAAATTTATGTAAAATCTGCAAGTAAAAAAATTATGAAATTTTCACAATACTAATGAAAATTTTTACAAGAATGGTTGAAAAATGGCTCATAATATGTTATAAATATATTGAGTGGTACTCAAGAAACTTTCGAAGCCTTGAGTCATTTTTTTATATTATTTTACATCATAAGGAGGCAAAATGAAAGAATACAAAAATAATAAAGAACTTATAGAATATTTAATTTCTAAAAATGTAACTGTTAATAATATAGAACAAGCATTAGAAAACATTGAACAATATTCATATTATTCTATTGTAAATAGCTACAAATTTGTTTTCAAAGATGAAGAAAATAATTACAAACCAAATGTAACTTTTGAGGAAATATTAGCTCTATATGAGTTTGATAAAAATATTAAAGCCATATTTTTAAAGTATACATTAGAAATAGAAGTTATAATTAAATCACTAATGGCGAATGTTATAGCAGAACAGTATGGAGTGGAAAATTATTTAAAATTAGAAAATTTTGATGAACAGGCTAATGAAGAATTTAAAAATAATTTAATTAAATGTGTAAATAAAGAGATAGAAGATAATTATAAGAAACATTCTGCTATCAAGCATTATAAAGATACTTATGGTTTTATACCACCATTTGTATTGACTAAAATATTAACTTTTGGTGTTATTAGTAGGTATTATGGTTTACTTAAACAAGCTGATAGACAAGCTATAAGTAAGCGTTTCAAATTATCTGACAAGCTTTTAAAACAAATATTAGTAAATTTAACTATGGTAAGAAATATATCTGCTCATTCTGATAGGCTATTTTGTTTTTGTAGCAAATATTATATTAGTTTCAAAGAAATAGATGAAGAATATCATACTAAAGGTAATTTCACTAATTTATATATGATTATAAAATGTATGCAAGTTTTATTAAAAAAAGATAAGTTTGATGAATTTGAAGATTTATTTAATAAGGAAGTTGAAAATTTGAAAGAGAAAATAAATTCTATTGATATTAATGATATATTGAAAATAATGGGATTTAATGCATAAAAATTTAATTTTACAATATAATATTGATGAGTAGTACTTAGAAAACTTTCGAAGCTCTAAGTCATTCTTATACCTAGAGTCTTAACGGATTCTAGGTATTTTTTTCAAAGTACTTGCAAAAATCATAAAGTTATGTTAAATTAACAATAGTAAATTGAATTTATAAAATGATAAATAAACGTGTGATTTTCGCATACCTGCCTGCGAATCGCACCAATATATAATTTAACCAAAATTTATAAAAAACTGAATAAGCTAACCATATTAGATTAGTTTATTCGGTTTTTTACTATTAAATTCTACAAATTATGAAATTTTCACAATACTAATGAAAATCATTGATTATTAAAAACACACATGATATAATCATACCATACAAAAAAAGAAAGGAATGAATTAAAAAATTATGATAGGGCAACTCATTGTTTTAGTTGTATTAATAGGAGTAAATGCATTTTTTGCAGCTACAGAAATAGCATTTATATCATTAAATGATGCGAAAATATCTAAAAAAGCTGGAGAGGGGGACAAAAAAGCAAAACAAATTAAGAAAATGCTACAAGACCCAAGTAAATTCTTAGCAACAATACAAATAGGAATTACACTTGCAGGTTTTTTATCAAGTGCGTTTGCATCAGATGCATTTGCAACAAAATTAGCACCAATACTAGATGGATGGTTTCCGTTAGGAATAGCATTTTGGAGTAATGTATCAATAATTATAGTAACATTAATACTTTCTTATTTCTCATTAGTATTTGGAGAACTTGTTCCAAAAAGATTAGCTATGAAATATTCAAACAAAATAGCTAATGTAGCGGTAGGTTTCATAAGAACATTATCAATAATAACAGCACCATTTGTAAAATTTTTAACAATATCAACAAATATGATATCAAAAATATTTGGAGTATCAGAAAGTGAAGAAGAAATAGTAACAGAAGAAGATATAAGAGATTTGGTTGATGCTGGTGAAGAAGATGGAACAATTGAAGAAGATGAAAAAGAAATGATAAATAATGTATTTGAATTTAATGACAAAGTTGTTTCAGAAGTAATGAAACATAGAACAGAAGTATTTGCTGTAGAAATAAATTCAGATGTTAATGAAATATTAGATGAATTAGACAGAAACAAGTATAGTAGAGTTCCAGTGTATGAAGATACTATAGATAATATAAAAGGTATTTTATATGTAAAAGATTTATTCAAATATATCCGTGCAAATAAAAAAATTAAGATAAAAGAATTATTAAGAAAAGCATACTTTGTTTCTGAAAACAAACCAATAAATGAAGTTTTTAAAGAATTACAAATAAACAAAGTTCAACTTGCAATAGTTGTAGATGAGTATGGCGGAACAGCAGGAATAATTACAATGGAAGATATTATTGAAGAATTAGTTGGAAATATTTTAGATGAGTATGATGATGAAGAAATAGAATATGAAATAATAGATGACAATACATTCAAAATAAGTGGAAATATGCCAATATATGATTTTGAAAAGATTGTTAAAATACAAATACCAGATGGTGAGTATGATACAATTTCTGGGTATCTAATTGAACAACTTGGTCGTATTCCTAACGAAAAGGAAAAACCTTTAATTGAAACTGAAAGTGCTACTTACAAAATTGAAAAATATAAAGACCAAAGAATTTGGTTGATTAAAGTTTGCAAAAATAATACAGTAGTTGAAGGTGAACTTGGCGAAAATGAAGAAGTTTAAGAAAAGTAATATTTCGTTAATTAATTTGTACATCTTTTAAAAAAATAAAGAACATTAAAAACATAAAAAGAGAGTATAGCAAAGTTTACGCAAACTTTACTATACTCTCTTTAAAACTCAAAGGTGTTTTAGTTTGTAAATTTTTAATTTTATCAAATTTCTTATTTAATTTCTATTTGTAAAGTTCCTCTTTTAATTTGCAAAATCCTCCTTTAATTCCTTCTTCAGGGTAATTTTATCGATTGTTACAAATTTGTAACAATTGATGAAATTACCCTGTTCCGCCTTTAATTCCTATTGACTAATTTTTTCCAAAACTGTATAATACAATAGATACTAAGGAGGTTGAATAACATGAGAAAATATTTTGGAACAGATGGAATCAGAAGAATAGCAAATACAGAGCTTTCTCCTGAATTGGTTTATAAAGTAGCAAAAGCAGGTGCATATGTATTATCAAAACATACAAATCATGCACCAACAATTTTAATAGGTAGAGACACTCGTATATCAGGTACTTTAATAGAAAGTGCAATGACAGCAGGGTTCTTAAGCTATGGAGCAAATGTAAAAATATTAGATGTAATGCCAACACCAGCAGTTGCATACTTAACAAAAAGATTTAAAGCAGATGCAAGTGTTGTGATTTCAGCATCACATAATACATACGAATTCAATGGAGTAAAATACTTTAGTAATAAAGGAATGAAAATTCCAGACGAATTAGAAGAAGAAATTGAAGAAATAATGGATTCAGGGAAAATAGATGAATTAACAGCAGTAAACGAAAAAATAGGTGTTTCTGAAATAAGAACAGATTTATTAGACGAATATGTATATTTCTTTAGAAAGAATTTTGAAGAAGAATTAGAACAATTTGATAAAGAAAACTTTGTTGTAGCAGTTGATACAGCAAATGGAGCAACATCTGTTGTTGCAGATAAAATATTCAAAGTGTTAGGTATAAATCATATTATAATAAATGATAAACCAAATGGAATAAATATAAATGATAGTTGTGGTTCTACACATTTAGAAGGATTAAAAAAATTTGTTGTAGATAATAAATGTAATTTGGGAATTGCTTATGATGGCGATGGAGATAGATGTTTAGCAGTTGATGAAAATGGAAATGAAATAGATGGAGATAAAATTTTGGCTATTTTATCAAATTCATTTAAAAACAAGGGATTATTAAAGAAAGACACTGTAGTAGCAACTGTTATGAGCAATTTAGGATTAAATAAATATACTCAAAACAATGGAATAAATTTAGTACAAACAAAAGTTGGAGATAGATATGTACTAGAAGAAATGTTAAAAAATGGATATAACCTAGGAGGAGAACAATCAGGACATGTAATATGCTTAGATTATAACCCAACAGGAGATGGAATTTTAACATCAATATTATTAATAAGAGCTATGCTAGAACAAAATAAAACTGCTTCTGAAATTGCAGGAATAATGAAAGCATATCCACAAGTATTGGTTAATGCTAAAGTAAACAGTTCTAAAAAAGATGAATATAAAAATGACCCAGAAATAAAAGCTGAAATAGAAAAATTAGAAAGTGAATTTTCCGGAAATGGAAGAGTTTTAATTAGAGCTTCAGGAACAGAACCATTAATCAGAGTTATGATTGAAGGTGAAAATCAAGAATATATACATAAAAGAGCTACAGAGCTTGCCAAATTTATTGAAAATAAATTAGCATAAAAAAGCAACATATTAGGCAAATAATCCAAAAAATTACAAATTAATATTCGAGCAAATATATTACTTTTCAAAATTCGATAAAAATATATTGTTTTTAAAATAAATATATTGCTTACAAGTAAAACAAGAAAGGAATGATGAATAATATGAATAAGAAATTTTACATAACAACACCAATATATTATCCAAGTGGAAAATTTCATATAGGAACTGCATATACAGAAGTTTTAGCAGACTCTATAAAAAGATATAAACAATTAAGAGGTTTTGATACATATTTATTAACAGGTCTAGATGAACATGGTCAAAAGATACAAGAAATAGCCAAAAAAAGAGGAGTAACACCAAAACAACATGTTGATGAAATGGCTACAGAGGCTAAAAAATTGTGGAAATTAATGGATATACAATATAATGACTTTATTAGAACAACAGATGAACGCCATGAAAAAGCTGTTGAAAAAATTGTAAATAAATTTTTAGAAAATGGTGATATTTACAAAGGTGAATATGAAGGTTGGTATTGTATGCCTTGTGAAACTTATTTTACAGAAACTCAATTAGTTGATGGAAAATGTCCAGATTGTGGTAGAGAAGTAAAAAAGATGACAGAAGAATCATATTTCTTCAATATGAAAAAATATGAAGATTGGCTTATCAAATTTTACGAAGAAAATCCAGGATTTGTTCAACCAGAATTCAGAAGAAACGAGATTTTCGGTAATTTTATAAAACCTGGATTAGAAGATTTATGTATTAGCCGTACAACTTTTGATTGGGGAATAAAAATGCCAAATGATCCTAAACATGTTTTATATGTATGGGTTGATGCATTAACTAACTATATTACAGCATTAGGTTATATGTCTGATAATGATGAATTATTTAAAAAATATTGGCCTGCAGATTTGCAAATAGTAGGTAAAGACATAATAAGGTTCCATGGAATTTATTGGCCTATATTCTTAAAAGCATTAGGATTAGAACAGCCTAAAGAAATTTATGCACATGGTTATGTTGTAATGAAAGACGGAAAAATGTCTAAATCAAAAGGAAATGTTGTATATCCAGAAATGTTAATAGAAAGATATGGATTAGATGCAACAAAATATTTCTTATTAAGTGAAATGAGCTTTGGACAAGATACATTATTTACACCAGAGGATTTTGTAGAAAAATTTAATACAGATTTATGTAATGATTTAGGTAATTTATTAAACAGAACTATAGGTATGATAAATAAATATTTTGCAGGACAAATTCCAACTGATTTAACACAATCAAATGAAATTGACGCAAATTTACAAGAATTTATTAATATAAAACTTATAAAAATAGAAGAATTAATAGAAACATACCATATATCTAATGCATTAGCAGAGATATGGACAATAATTTCAAGAACAAATAAATATATAGATGAAACAATGCCTTGGGTATTGGCTAAAGAAGAAAATACTGCAAGACTAGGTGTTGTAATGTTTAATTTAGCAGAAACACTAAGAAAAATAGCAATACTTATAATACCTTTTTTACCACAAACAGCAGAAAAAATATTTAATCAACTAGGTATTAATAATAAAGAATTACAAACATGGGATTCTATTAAAAATGCTAAATTAGATCCAAATACTAAAGTTATTGAAAAAGGTGAACCATTATTTGTAAGATTAGATGTAAATGAAGAAGTAGAATATATAAAAGCAAATATGAAATAAAGTAAAATATTGCAATAAAATATTAGAAAAAGGCAAAATTAAAGGTAAAATTAAAATTCAAAAGCTAAATTTCAAAGGAGATAGATGTAATGAAAGAAGAATTTATAGAATTACTAAAAAGCACAAAAAGAGAAGGAATAGAAGATTTAATAAACTTTATAGAAAAAACAGACTTTTTCACAGCACCAGCAAGTACTAGATTTCATGGAGATTATGAAGGTGGACTTTTAGAACATAGTATGAAAGTGTATGAAATATTAAAACATAAAGCAAAAAACAATGTTATGAAAATGGAATTTGCGGAAGACACATTAATAATAATAGGATTATTACATGATATTTGCAAAGTTAATTTTTATAAAGTAGATTATAGAAATGCCAAAAATGAAAGAGGAGAATGGGAAAAAGTTCCATATTATACAATAGATGATACTATACCATATGGTCATGGTGAAAAATCTGTAATGATGTTAACAGAATACATAAAATTAACTTCAGAAGAAAAATACTGCATTCGTTGGCATATGGGATTTTCAGAACCTAAAGAAGTATATAATTCATTAGGAGCAGCATATAAAAGATATCCTTTAGCATTACTATTAAATGAAGCAGATTTAGAGTCTACATACTTTTATGATATTTAAAAAATAATTTAAGTGGTGAACTCTATATAAAATGTTCACCACTTAAATTTAAACCAAATATATGGAAAGAGAGGAATATAGAATTGCTAAAAAAATTTAACAAAAGAGATATAGATATTATAATGAAAATATGGAAAGACAATAACCAGCAATTTCAACCATTTATAAAAAATCAATATTGGATAGACAACTATGTAAAAACAAGAGATGAATTCTTGGCAAGCAGTATATATGTGTATACAGAAGCAGAAAAAATTTTAGCATTTATATCTGTATCAAATCAGGGTGAAATACTGAGTATTCAAGTAAAACCAGAAATTATAAGAGAAGGAATCGGAAAATTACTATTAGAAAAAGTAAAAACCGAATATGATACAATTAATATTAAAATATATAAGAAAAATGTAAATGGTGTATTATTTTTTAAAGCGATGGGATTCAAGAAAGTTAACGAATCTATAGATGAAAATACAAATGAGATAATATACAATCTACAATATAATAAAGGAAACGTAATAAATTCATATTTTATATATTTTGATAATAGTATTTCAGATAAAATAATAGAAAAATATGAAAAATTAAACAATATTCAATTTTTCAATATTCATACTTTTTCAAAAGAAGCAAATAATGTATTTAATATAGATATATCAAATAGCCTTATAAGCAAAAATGGAAATATATATGTAAAAGATTATATGGAAATTAGAAATAAATTGAACGGTATTATTAAAGATAAAAATACAACAATATATTTTGATTGTAATAATGAATATAATTATTTGTTTGAAATTATAAAAGATATTGCAAAAGTAAAAGTAAAAGGACTAACTATAATTATGCATAAACCGTTTTCTGTTGAGGGAACAAAGAAAAATAAATTATATGAAGAGGTTAAAAATAATTTCAAAGAATTTAATGTAATAGATGTAGATTATGAAGAAATAGGAAAAAATCAAAATATAACATTTAAAGACGCATTTGATTTTCGCGATGAAGCTATGTTACAAATGTTGTATAAAAGTAAATAGTTTTGTATAGTTTTAATAATATCGTACGAAAATTAAATAATTTATATAAAAATCATATGATTTGCATAATGGCAACAATATTTATATAAAAACAAATAAGTAAAAAAGAATAAAATTAAAACTAGAGTTTTTTTATGAAACTCTAGTTTTAATTTTATTTTACTGTATAACCTTCATCTTCAAGAGATTTTTTCATTTCTTCTTTAGATAAAGAATTATCATCTATATCTTCTTGAGAAGCAAATGATTTTGCATCCATTTTTAAAGTAACTTTTTTACCGTTTTGTTCTACATCAATTTTAGTATCTTCGTCACTGCTATTAGCTAATTTAAATATAGAAGCAACAGATTCAGCTTTATCTTCATCCTCAAATTCCATAGTCCATACTATTTGATCTGCTTTATCATCTTTAAATGAAATTTCGATTTTTTCTTCATATTTTCCCATGAATTCATCATCTGATGATTTTGTAGCAACTAATTTATTAGCACCACAACCTGTTAAAGCTATTAATAAAATTCCCATAACTAAAGCTAATACTATACTTTTTGCTGTTTTTTTCATTGTTTCACCCCCTTGTTTATGTAGATATGCTATTGCATACAATCAAATTATAACATAGTGTTATTTTTTATGCTATAGTTTTGAAAAATAAATTTTTTACATTTTTAATGTTGATATTAGAATTCATAGAATTAGGATTATTCGGTTAAAAATAATAATTATGTAAAAGCACAAATATATATTATCTTATGAAATGGTTTTGCAATAGTATTTAGAATAACAAAAAGTCGAAAGTAGTCGAAATTTGAAGTACGATTTTTGTTGTAAACACTATGCTTGCATGTTAAAATTAAAATATAAAAATAAGAAATGTTGTATAAAAATGAAAATAAAAGGGTGAATAATATGGAAAGAATTTTTTTTGAGTTAGAAAGAAATATAGAAATTAACAATTTTATCCAATGGTTTATTGTTACATTTATCTGTGCAGTAACTTGTGCATGTATTAATGAATATATTTTTGTTAAATTATTTAGTATAAAGACTACTAAAAAGCAAAATGTTAAAATAATTGTTATAGAAACTATATTAAGAACATTAACTGCAGCTATAGTTCCAGTTTCATATTATAGAACAATAAATGTAATATGGGAAATAATATTGTATAAAAAAACTCTAAAACAAAATATCGAAAAATGCATATTAGGAGCGGTTATAAATTCTATTACAATACTATGTGTGGAAGCTGTTTTTTCAAAATTGTTTTGTATAGGATTTGACAATATAAATGTATACAAAGAAGGACTAGACAATATAAAATATAAATTTTGTGTAATAATGTCTATTTTTGTATGTAGATTGATACTATGTTATATAATTTCTAAACATAATATCAAAATACGCATAAATGATAATTTAAGTAAAAAAGGAAAAAATACAGTAATTATAATATCAATTATAGGTGAAAGTTTAGTATTCTTTAATACTATAGAAATGACAATGTATATTACAGATTTCCCATTTAGTATTTTTGTATTAGATTTAGTATCATTAGTAGTATTTTTCTATATGAGCATAAAAGATTTCATAGCCTTAACTAAACTTCAAGAACAAGATACTAAAATAAATAATTTAGAAGCATATAATAAGACACTATCAATTATGTATGATAATATACGTGGATTCAGACATGATTATAGTAATACAATACAAGCATTAAACGGTTATGCAGAAATAGAAAACATAGAAGGAATAAAAAATATGTGTAAATCTATGCTTCAAGAATGCAAATATGTAAATAATATGGGAATTTTAGATCCTAACATTATAAAAAATCCAGGAGTATATAGCATTCTTACAACTAAATACTTTTTAGCAGAAGAGAATAATATTAAAATGAATATAGAAGTCATGATAAATTTAGATAACTTAGAAGTATCAAATTACCAACTATGCAAAATTTTAGCAATATTATTAGATAATGCTATAGAAGCAGCTAAAGAATGTGAAGAAAAAATCATTAATGTAAAATTTATAAAAGATTTTCGTGCTAATAGAAAATTAATAATAATTGAAAACAGCTATAATGAAATAGATATTGATATAGATAAAATTTTTACTAAAGGATATACAAGCAAAAAGGATGGTCAAAAACAACACGGATTAGGATTATGGACTGTTAGAAAGATTTTGTGTAAGAGTAATAATCTAAATTTATTTACAACAAAGAGAAATGAATTGTTTTGCCAACAATTAGAAATTTACGATTAATGAAAAGGGGACGTTTTTCTTTTCATCCTTAATAAACATAAAACAAATATAAATCAAATAAATAGAAAGGAAAGTTTTTATATATCTTGAGCAGACACAAAACAAATAAAAAATAGGACTTTTTTCTTTTCCTTGTCAGTAAATTATAAAGCAGGCAAGGAAAAAAGAAGGTTCTCTTTTTATATATTAACAAAGGTAAAAATAAATATCATAAATAATTATAATATGTTTTTTGAAATTAGTTAAAAATTTATTTATTTTTATAAAAAATATTGACAGTTGAATAACAATTCAATTATAATGTAATTGAAAGTTGAATAAACATTCAACTAAAATAAAAATAATAGACAGTATCAAAAAATTAAATATCAATAATTTAATAATAAGGAATTATGAAGGGAGAACTAAAAATGTCGAAAAATGAATTTATATGTGATTGTAATATTATACATGAAGACATAGTAAAAAAAGTGTTAAATACTATGATACAGCAAGAAAAAATAAATAAAATATCTGATTTTTTCAAAATATTAGGTGATTCAACAAGAGCAAAAATAATAGCAGCATTAGATCAAAATGAAATGTGTGTATGCGATATAGCAAATGTATTACAAATGACTAAATCATCAGTATCACACCAATTAGCAATATTAAGAAAAGCTAAACTGGTAAAATACAGAAAAGAAGGAAAAACAGTATATTATTCATTAAGTGATAACCATGTTCAAGAAGTGTTTGAATCAGCTTTAGATCATATCAATCATGAATAATTGGCACAGATTAGGCACATTACTATTGTGCAAAATTAACAATAGTAAACCGAGAAAGGAATGAATATAATATGAAAAAAGAAAATATAAAAATAATAATTTCAGCAATTCTTTTGATTGTTGGACTATTAGCAAAATTTGATAATCAATTAATAAAAAATTCTATATTTATAATAAGTTATATTATAATAGGAGCGGAGATAATTATAAAGGCAGTAAAAAATATTTTTCATGGAGAGCTATTTGACGAGAATTTTCTAATGGCAATAGCTACAATTGGTGCAATTATTATTGGAGATTATCCAGAAGCAGTAACAGTTATGTTATTTTACGAAATTGGTGAAATGTTTCAAGACAGAGCAATAGAGAATTCTAGGAAATCTATTGAAAGTTTAGCTAGTATTAAAGCAGATTATGCTAATTTAAAAAGCGAAGATGGTATAAAAAAAGTAAATCCTCAAGATGTTAAAATAGGTGATTTAATAGTAATTAAACCAGGTGAAAAAATTCCACTGGATGGTAAAATTGTTGAAGGAATATCTACATTAGATACATCAGCATTAACAGGTGAATCTATTCCACGAGGTGTAGAAACTGGAGATACAATATTAAGTGGGTGCATAAATATTAATGGTGTACTTACAGTAGAAGTAGTAAAAGAATTTGGAGAATCAACAGTAAGCAAAATATTATCATTAATAGAAGAATCAGATGATAAAAAATCAAATTCAGAGAAATTTATTACTAAATTTGCAAAATATTATACACCAATAGTTGTTGTTTTAGCATTGATTATAGCAATAGTTCCACCAATCATATCACATTCAAGTTTTGTAGAATGGATAAATAGAGCATTTACATTTTTAGTTATCTCATGTCCATGTGCACTAGTAATATCAATACCTTTAGGCTTTTTTGGGGGAATAGGTGCTGCTTCAAAAAAAGGAGTTTTAATTAAAGGAAGTACATATATTGAAGATTTAGCAAATAGTGAAATTGTTGTTTTTGATAAAACAGGAACTTTAACTAAAGGAGTTTTTGAAGTAAGTAAAGTTTCATCAACAGTTGATAATATTACTAATCAGGAAATACTTGAATTGGCAGCATATGCTGAAAACCATTCAAATCATCCTATTGCAAAATCAATATTAAATGCTTATGGAAAAGAAATAAATCATAAATTAATTGAAAAAATTGAAGAAATTTCTGGTTGTGGAATAGTTGCAATGATAAAACAAGTAAATATTAAAAACAATACAACACAGGATAATTTCTTTGCAGGAAATTACAGAGAAACAAACGAAGTTATTATAGGCAATTCAAAAATAATGGAAAAATTTAATATAGAATATTCAAAAATCAATGAAATAGGAACAGTAATTTATATTGCTATAAATAAAAAATATTGTGGATATATTGTAATATCAGATGTAATCAAGCCTGATTCAAAGATGACTATTGAAAAATTAAAACAAAATAGAATTAAGCAAACAATAATGCTTACAGGAGATTTAGATAATGTTGCATCAGACATTGCAAAAGAGTTAAACATAGATAAATATTATGCAGAATTATTACCAGATGAAAAAGTGGAAAAAATGAAAGACTTAGATAAAATTAAATCTAAAAAAGGAAAGTTAATTTTTGTAGGAGACGGAATAAATGATGCACCTGTACTTAATTTAGCTGATATAGGAATTGCAATGGGTGGAATTGGTTCAGATGCAGCAATAGAAGCAGCTGATGTTGTTATTATGAATGATGAACCTTCAAAAATTATTGATGCTATAAAAATATCAAAAAGAACTCTAAAAATTGTTAAACAAAATATAATTTTTGCAATTGCTGTAAAAATAATAGTTTTATTATTAGGTAGCTTAGGAATTGCAAATATGTGGGAAGCAGTTTTTGCTGATGTTGGAGTTTCTGTTATTGCTGTTTTAAATTCTTTAAGAATTTTGAAGTGTAAATAAATTAAACCAAATTAAAACAAACTAAAATAAATTAAATTAACAGAAACCTCAGACACATGTTCTGAGGTTTCTGTTACTGGGTCTTTAAATAAATTTATTTTTGGAGGAAAATATGTGAAAACAATAAATGCCAAAAGTAGCATACCTAAAACAGTTACAGCAATATATTTATTACACATATTTAAAGTAAACATTTTTCTGAAAGATACATATTCTTCAATAAATGCTGCCACAAAAAAACTGCCAATATCTAAAACAGCAAAATTAGTACCAATTATTCCAGTATAAGTGTAGAAAAATATGATTATAAAACTAATAGCATATGTAATGCCTAAAAGTTTAGCACATAAAAAATTTTTAACAGTGCTACCAAAATAAAAATATCCAATAACAGTCATTATAAGCATTGGATAAAACAGTAATTTTAAATGCTCCCATGTACTTTCATTTTATTCAAGTGAAAATAATAGTATGATATCACATAGTATTTATATTTTAAACAATAGTGTATCAAAAAAGATCTTTTAATCATATCATATAAAAAATATGATTGGAGGTTTATTTTATGGATTACGAAATAATGATGAATGGCAATGTAAAAATAGGACAAATAGCTCCTGATTTTGAAGCGGAAACTACAATGGGAAAAGTAAAGTTATCAGATTATAAAGGAAAATGGGTTGTATTCTTTTCACATCCAGGGGATTTTACCCCAGTGAAGTCTGCATCTTTGGATGAATAGATGAAAACGCTTGATATTGCTGATAAGATTTGATGACGATAAGTTTTAGCATTAAGTAAAGAACAAGAATGTATAATGTCAAATGCATATATAAGTTCAATTCTTAATATATCAAAAGTGTAATTTATTAGTTCGTTGAGGGATAAAGGATATTGGTTGAAAATAATTGTGTCTTTTTGTATAATAAATTTATAGATAAAAATATAGTTACAGTTTAGTAAAAAAACTCAATATATTTGCAATCAACATAAAATTGCGGTATAATATAAGTATCATATATGTATAACGCTACTTATACAGAAAATAAATTATAAAAATTTTCTGGAGGGGTAGCGTAACCTCCAGAGTGTATTACTTAGGAGGTAATAATATGATCGGATTCGGTAAATTTTCAAAAATGGCAGAGACTACAACAATTACATCCCTTACATCCCTCACTGACAATCGTCTGGTGAAAATCGACCCGCAGGAGCCTGGTTTCTTTGATGAAGTTCTTAACTTCAAGTCAACAAATAAAAGCATCAATGATTTTATTGAAGCAGTTGCTGAGGTTAAGGAGGAGAGAATTGAAGCTTTCTACAGACCAATTTATGATCCTTCTGATGCTGGTGACCACCTGGTTGCTTATATGAAGGGAATGAGACCTGCGACAGGTCATAGTTACAATTGGTGGGTTAAAACAGCCTCTAATATGCCTGCAGTTGAAGGTCGGCACTGGTGTGTGGTTACAGAATATCAGTATTATGCCTTTTTAGTATGGCTGATTAATCAACTGATTAAAGCTGAAACTGTAGAGGAAACCTTGAATCAAATAATAATCGACTCGAAAGAGTTAGGGCATTATTATAATTCTAAAGGCTCAACTAAGGGAAATGATTTTGAGCCAACGGGATCAAGATGTATTTGCGGGATTTATGATCTTGCTAATGTAGCTAAAATTCTGGCATGCTCGAATCAGGAAGCCGGAGGCTTTTGGCTTGGTGGTGGCAATTTTGGTTATGATAGCTGCAACTATCCGCTTGCCAACCTCTACCTTAGCACTAATGTAGATAATGACTTCCATTATAGTGTGGGTATGCTTGTGCTCTAATACTATAGAATATGAGGGGTGGACTAAAAGTCCACCTTGTTTTTTTACGAGTCGCCCGCTAAAAGCTATGCTTTTAGGCGTAAAATGGAGTTTTAGTAGACTTCCTGTTCCTGCAAATCTTGAAAAAATTTTAAAAATAAAATGCAACATTTAATAAAAATTTTGGACTCTTATTATAAAAAAACGGAAGTGAGCTATTGAAAAAAATTCTAAAACAAAAGTATTAGTAATTTCAAAAAAGTAATTTAAGACTAAAAGAAATATAAGGATTTCTTTTAGCATAATATTTACTTAAGAAATATTATGAAGGAGTTAATTAAATGCAAATCACTTCTTGCGAAGTTACTAATACAAAGTACACCCAAATTTATTTAACAGAAGAAGAACTACAAAAGCAAGAAACAAAAGAACTCATCAAAAAATATAAAAAAGAAAAACATAGAATGGCTATATTTGTAACAGGAAAAGAGAATTATCCCGAGATTCTTAAAAAAATAATTACGAAGCAAGTGGAATTAAAAAACAATGTATGCTAACATTAGCACAAGCAATATCAGGCAAGAATTGGAGAAAAAAATGACTGTTGTAGGATATTGTAGATTGTCTAGAGATGAAGATAAAGAAAATTATTCTAGTATAGAAGAGCAAAAAAGAATTATAACAGACTATGCAGCAACTAGAAATTGGAATATTTCAGACTTCTACATAGATGACAATGTTTCGGGATATACCTTTAATAGACCTGAATTTACAAAAATGATTGAAAAAGTAAAAGGAGGAAAAGTAGATGTAGTTGTAGTAAAAGACTTATCAAGAATTGGTAGAAATAACGGACGAGTTTTAGTTTTAATTGATGACTTTAGAAATATGCAAAAAAACTTAATAGCAGTATCTGAAATGGGTGGTTCTTATGATGTTTTAAATGATAGAGATGATATGATAGGAATAACAACTTGGTTTAATGAAAGATATGTTAAAGAATGTTCAAAAAAAACGCGAGACCATATGTATTCTAAACAAAAATCAGGTAGATTAATAATGGGAAACTATTATGGATATGAAAAAGTTTTTAAAGACGATTTACCTATGTTATATGTAATAGATGAAATAAAACCAGTTATTGAATTAATATTTAAATTATATATAGAAGATGGATATGGTTTCCAAAAAATTAGTGAAATACTAAATACAAAATATAATTTCCCCACACCATCAGAATACTACAGAATGAAACATTTGGAGAGAGGGAGAGTATATAAGCATAAAGTTCAAGACAAGTGGACAAAAGATATGGTTAGTAATATTTTGAAAAACGAAGTATATACTGGAACTCTTGTAACTCATAAAAAGAGAAGTATTAATATTAGAGGAAAGATTGTAAAATTACCTAAAGAAGAACATTTTATATTTGAAAAACATCACGAGGCAATTATTTCAAAAGAGATGTTTAAATTAGCTCAAGAGTTACGAAATAAAAGATATAAGAACAATATTTCAGGTGCTAATAAAAAGCAAAATTATTATTTTTCAGGAATGTGTGAATGTAATGAATGTGGCTCTGGAATGTCTGGTATTACTATAAAAAGGAAAGTTAAGGAAAAAGGGTATGATTGTTCAAGGTATAGACAATATGGAACTAAAGTTTGTCATTGCCATGAGATTAAGGAAAAAGATATTTTAATTCACTTGAAGGAGTTTTTAAAGCTTACAAAACAAAAATATTTGAAAGAAATAGAAGCTATAAAATTAGAACAAAAACAAAATAAAGCAGATAATGATAAATTTAAACTACAAAACAAATTAAATATTCTAAATGAAGAATATAAAATGCTAATTAGTCAAAAAATAAAAGAAATGGCATCTTGTAATAATTCTATGCAAAGAGAAATTATAGAAAATACATATAAAGAACTAGAAAAAGATAAAATGCAAAGGATTGCCTACTTGCAAGAAACAATTCAAAATGACAAAAAGAAAAATTTACAAGAAAAAATTGAAAAATTAAAAACCTCATTAGAGTATTTTGATGAGATTATAAATGCAAAAGAACCAAGTAGAATTATATTGCAAAGCTTAATTGATAAAATATATATACATAGAGATAAAACTATTAGATTTATGCTTAAAAGTAATATAGAAAAACTTTATCAATCACAAAACAAATTTTCGCAAAACTATTGAAAAAATCCGAAAAATGTGATATAAATAATAGCAAACAAAAATTCTGTAACATAAGGAGGAAAGGATGAATTTAGACAATTTACATTTAATAAATAAAATATTTAATAGTGAGACTATAAGAACAGTATGGGACAAAGATGAAGAAAAATACTATATTAGTATTGTTGATATAGTAAGTGTAATATCTAAGAGTAAGGACGGAAGAAAGTATTGGAATAAATTAAAACAAAGGTTAAAAGAAGAAGGAAATGAGTCGGTGACAAATTGTCACCAACTGAAATTAAAATCATCAGATGGAAAATATTATAATACAGATGTATGTGACATAGAAGAAATGTTTCGTATAATAGAATCAATTCCTTCTAAAAATGCAGAGCCGATAAAACAATGGCTTGCGCGTTTAGGAAGAGAAAGAATAGATGAAACTTTTGATCCTAGTATTGCGTTGCAAAGAGCGATTGATTTATATCGTGCAAAAGGTTATGATGAAGATTGGATTGCAAAAAGAATAAAAACAATTCAAGAAAGAAAAAAATTAACTGATGTATGGAAAGAAAATGGAATTGAAAGTAATATTGAATATGCAATATTAACAAATGAAATTTACAAAGAGTGGTCAGGAATTACTGCAAAAGAGTATAAACAATATAAAGGATTAAGAAAAGAAAGCTTAAGAGATAATATGGATAATATAAACTTATATTAACAGATTTATCAGAAGAAGCAACTAAAAGAATTGCAGCAAAACAAAGACCATTAGGCTTAAATGAGAATGTTAAAGTTGCTAAAATGGGTGGACATGTAGCAAAAGTTGCGAGAGCCGATATTGAAAAAAATCTAGGAGAGTCAGTTGTAACAAAAGATAATAGATTAAATTATAAATACATAGAAGATACAAATAATATATTAAAAAAAGATAACATTAAGAAAGTAGATAAAAGTAAGAAAAAATAATTGATTAATTTAATTCCAAGTGATTTCACGGAATTAAATATTACACTCAAAGACGCGTACCTTACCCCAGTTTGCACAACAGAAATGATAGCATTTTCAAAAGCAAATACATATTTCCAAAACCTAAACACATGCCTATTACGGTTTAAGTGTAGATTCAAATCCATCACACTTAGCATGGATGTATAATATATACTGTATGACAGGAATAGTAGTACCATTTCCAATAATAGCAGATCGTAACGGTGAAATAGCTAGAAAATATGGAATGATATCGACAGACATAAGTAATACAGAAACAGTAAGAAATGTATTTATAATAGATGACACAGGCAAAGTAAGAACAATATTGGTATATCCAATGAATGTAGGAAGATGGATACCAGAAATTTTACGTATAGTTCAAGCACTTCAGGTAGCAGATTGTAATAACGCATCAACACCAGCAAACTGGATACCATGTAACCCAGTAATAGTACCAATTCCAAGAACATTTCAAGGATTACAAGAAAGACAAAATCAGATTCAAGAAAATAAAAATGGAATGAGTTGGTATTTAAGTTTCAAAAAAACAGATTCTTGTAAAAAATTAGATTAAAAAGATGCTTTTATTTTAACATTAATATAAAAACAACTATATAAATTAAAAAAAATTTCCAAAAAGTCGAACAATATGTTATAATGAAAACGAGTCAATTATATAAGGAGAAAAATACAAAAATGAACGAAGAAATAAATAAGAAAAAAATTAAAATTCTAAAAAGAATAATAACATTTATTGTAATAATAATTTTAATAGGTGTATTAATATACTTATTACCAATAATGAAAAGTTTATCAACATCAGAAGGAAGAATGGAGTTTAAATATAAAATACAAAGTTTAGGTTTTGTAGGAATGCTAGCTTTATTTGGCTTACAAGTAGCGCAGATATTTTTATTTATATTACCAGGAGAACCAATAGAGATTCTATCAGGAATGTGCTATGGAGGTATAGGTGGCACATTTTTTATTATAGTATCATCAGCAATTATTTCAATTGCAATATTTTATTTAGTAAAAATTTTTGGGAAAAAATTCGTATATGAATTTTGTAATAAAGAAAAAGTGCAAAAAATAGAAAATAGTAAACTATTTCAAGATCAAAAAAAAATTGAAATTATAATGTTAATATTATTTTTGATACCAGGAACTCCTAAGGATCTACTTACATATATTGCTGGGTTACTTCCTATAAAACCATTAAGATTTATAGTTATTGCAACACTTGCAAGAATTCCATCAATAGTATCATCAACATTTGCTGGAGAAAAAATAATAGCTGGAAACTTTAAGATGGCAGCTATAATATATGGAGCCATAATTGCAATAGTAGTAGTAATAATATATATTGTAAATAAACTAGATAAAAATAAAGTAACTAAAGAAGCTATAAAAACTATAAAATAATTCTCTATATCTTGATTTTCTAATAAAATATGATATAATAAAACATATTATGTAAAAGGAAAGGAATAATATGTCAAATTATATAGGAGATAGTCCTAAATTGTTAGTTGTAGAAGACAACAAAACAATAATAGAAGGATTAAAATATTTATTAAAAAAAGAAGGCTTTAAGGCTATAATAGTAAATACTAAAAAAGAGGCAGAACACTATATAAATACAGAACAATTCGATTTGTTTTTATTAGATGTGCAATTACCAGATGGAACAGGATTTGATGTATGCAAATATATAAAACAAAAATCTGATATGCCAATAATTTTCATTTCAGCAAGAACTGAAGAAATAAATGTAGTATATGGTTTAGATATTGGTGCAGATGATTATATAACAAAACCTTTTAGAAATGATGAATTAGTTTCAAGAATTAATTGTGTTTTACGTAGATATCAAAAACAGGTGCAAGATAAAAATATTATAAAGTATAAAAATATAAAAGTTAATATAGAAACAGCTAAAGTTTATAAAGATAATGAAGAGGTATTTCTTACAAATTTAGAATATAAAATATTACTAATGTTTATAAACAATGTAAATAAATTAATAACTAGAGAAGAATTATTAGAAAAAATATGGGATATAGATGGAAATTATGTAAATGACAATACAGTATCTGTATATATAAAAAGATTAAGAATGAAAATGGGTGATACAGAAGAATGTCAGATGTTAAAAACAATAAGAGGTATAGGATATATATTAAACAAATAAGTGACTAAAATTTTATAAATTTAGTCACTTATTTGTCATAATTAGATATTATAATAAAAAATATACTATATGTTTTAGTTTGCACGAATTTTTATACATATATAAGGAGATGGAAGTTATGAAAAATTTTAAAACAAATGATGTGATAGTTAGAAGATTTGAAATGAACGATTTGGAGGATATACATTATAACATATTAATACAAGATGATGTAATAGATATGGCAAATTATACTCCACATAAAAATATTAGTAGATTGTAAAAGTAAAATAAACTTAAATATATAAATAATATATTTAAGTTTT
>USQY01000021.1 GCA_900557045.1 uncultured Clostridium sp. | reverse complement strand
GAAAAATATATATAAATTCGTAGAAAAATGTGTCTAAAAACTTGACCTAGATCCAATATTTTGAAATATCTCATAACCCGAAGGTCGTAAGTTCGAGTCTTACCCCCGCAACCAGATTTTTATTTAGAGTCGCAAGAGATTGTAGACTCTAATTTTTTTGCAAATTTGGTAACATAAAAATTATTGGGCACGTTATGGGCACCGATTTTTTATGTTTCGGTTTAGGTAAGCCGATTTTTTTGAAATTTTGAATTAAGTATATTTGAGATTAAATATTTTGAATTAAATTATTTCAGTTGATTCTGTTTGTTTATTATAATTAGAACTTAACCATATTATAATTTTCATGTTATTTTCTTAACTTAAATATAATTTATTGCAATTATAGTGAAGATAAATATGATTTTTAGATTTGGTTTTAATTACAATAAACAAACAGAATCTAACTGACTAAATATTACTTCTTTAATACATTGTTTACAGTTTTTGTTATCCATTCATTTTTAATTCCTTTCTATTTAATTGTAAATCTATGTGACAGCCATTTAATTGGCTTTAAAATACTTTTTTGTATCTTCCGTATATAGAAGATTATCTAATTTATCTGATGCCTCTCTGTCCATTTTCGCAAATGCGTGAGCATAGATATTTAAAGTAGTAGAAGTTTGAGCATGTCCTAATCTGTTACTAACAGTTCGAACATCCAAACCTTGTGAAATCAACAAAGTTGCATGTGTATGGCGTAAGCCATGAAAAGTAATATGTGGCAAATTTTTATCTTCTAGGAATTGCCTAAACCATTTTGTAATTGTATCTGGGTGCATTGGTTTTCCGTCAAATTGTACAAATAATCTATCTGTATTTATCCATTTATCGCCCATCTGTATTCGCCTTTCTAATTGTTTTCTTTTGTAAGATTTTAGCAATTTTGTAATTGACTCAGGTATACTAATAATTCTGTTAGATGTTTCAGTTTTTGGATCTTTTGTGTAGATACCAATTGATGAAACATATTGACTTGCTTGTCTTACAGCTAATGAAGAATTTTTTAAGTCAATATCTTGCCATTCCAATCCTAATACTTCACCGCGGCGTAGGCCTGTGAATATTGTTAAAAGAATGATAACTCTAAATTTTAGTTCTTCACCTTCCAATGCTTTAATTAATGCAATTGTTTGTGCATCATCATAAAAATTAATTCTAGGTTTGGTTGCTTTAGGTGGTTTTACTCTTGATGCTGGATTATAAGGTATCATCTGCCAGTATACAGCTTGTTGCAACATTGAGTGTAATAATCGGTGGTGTTCTAAAATTGTTTTTGATGATAATTTGTATTGTTTATTTTTTCTAGTGTAAGTACATTCAGCTAATTCTTGGTACAAATACATTAATTGCATTGGTTGAATTTTGTCAATATACATGTTACCTAAATAAGGGAGAATTCGTGCTCTTAGCATACTTTTGTATCTTTCATAAGTTTTTGGGGATAAGTTAGGTATAGCATAGTTGTTTATCCAAAATTCTGAAAAATCTCTGAAACGCATTTTCTTTGCAGATAAAGCTTGTCCAGTTTCAATTTCTGAAATAAATAATGCTAATTCTTTTTCTGCTTCAGTTTTGTTTTTAGCTTGTACGGTCTTTTTGTAGGTAATGCGTTTGCCAGTTCCTGTGTATCCACCAGCTACTCTTAATCTGTATGAATTCTCTCCACGTTTTTCGATGTTTCCTACCACACTTCCATCACCTCCTTTCAGTGTGATAGAGAAAAAATTATCTTGATATATATACTCTAATATTAAAAGTTTCACTTGAGTGTGATTCTAAATCTGCTTTCAATCCGGTAAAATTTTCAATATTATATTCGGGATCATGTATAAAACATAGAAGGTTTTTGCATTTAGGATGTTGTGTATATCTACCTATATCTATAAGAAGTTCTTCTCCAATTTTTCTATCTGCCAATCCGTTTCTTGTCATTTTAACCTCTATTCCTATTTCATATTGAGCTATAAGAAAATCTAGTCTTGAAGTTGCTCCTGCATGACTAGGAACAGTTTCCTCAGAACGTACATCATCAAAATAAATCAATAGTAAAGAATGTAACAAATCTTGCACATCATACTCGTCTTTAATATGTAATGTTTCTCTATTAGAGTGTCTAGCTAATAGTTGTTGACTAATAGAATGAAATTTATTAAAGATGGTTTCAATTTTTGAAATTGCTTCTGCACTACTATATGATGTTTGGTTTTGATGATTTAAATACTTAAGTTCAGTTAGGATTTGGTATGTTCGTGTGTATATATGATTTAAAATTGTCTTATAATTAGAAAGTGCTTCTCTGTATGTAAGCTTTAAGTTACTTTGCTTTTTGTTTTCAAAATATAAATCAACAGGATGCAAAGTTTCAGGCAATTTCATATTATTTATTTCTTGTTCTAAAGATTGTATTGTTAAAATAAGATTTGCAACTGAATCTCCATATATTTGATCTTTTCCAATTTCAAATGTTCTGTGTTTCATGAAATCACGTGTTATTTCAACATCTTTTTCTTTAATTCGATCTGGATTAGTTAAGCCTATATTATGACAAAGTTCAGTAAATTTTTGCATCATTTCAGGTTCGAATTTACTTTTTAATTCATGAGTTTGAAGTCTTACCCAAAGCCAATGGTAGGGACTATCAATCTTTTCAGTAATAGTAAGTAATTTTATTAAAACTATTGGAAGATTTTTCATGTAATCTTCATCTAACATATGTATGCAATTATCAATTTCATCATAAATATTCATAAAACTCCCCTTTACTAATTATTATTTACATTTATGTTTTTCATCAGGCAAATAATATTTGTGACATTCATAACAATACTGTGGAATATTTCCACTTTTTATATCTAAAAACAATTCATAATACATTAATGATAATAAGTTTCTATAACCAATACTTTCCACAATTTCACCAGTATCAGTTTCAACAAACCTCTTTCTAATACCAGAAGTACGATAAGAAATTTGTTCTAAAGTAGATGAAATTAGTGCTTCATCATCTGCTAAAGGACGTACTAATCTATCCATATCAGATATACAATCAATCACACTTTGTATAGGTTCAAAATAGCCTATTATTCCGTAGTGATTCAAAACCTCCGAAAACCTATCTTTATAAGGGTATTCAGCACTTTTGTAAAGTAGGTCAAATTGATATAAAGCTGGATTGTAATATACAGTATCCATAATAGCAAATTCATGCGGTTTTAATAGTGTAAAATATTGTTTATTTTCTTCAGAAGAAATTCCAGATAAATCTCCTAAAAAACCGTAATCAGTTAAAAATGAATACACTGATTTATACAAAACTTCTTTATTTATAAATGTACTACTTGCAATGTTAAGAAACTCAATATAAATTCTTGAACTATTATTTTTTTTCTTTTGCTCTAAAGGATTAAAAAATTCAATTTTGGCCTTTTCTGTTGGACCATAAACCTCAAATCCTTTAAAAGATTTATATTTAACAGGATTACTAATTCTAAGCCATAATGGTTTTATATCTGGTGTGATGTTAATGTAATCCTCTAATGTTTTAAATGTATATTCACTAACAAGTGAGTTCGTTTGCCCAGTTAGATATCCTACAGGAACATTGAAAAAGCTAGATAGTTTGTTCAATATTTCAAATCCTGGTAGGGAATTGTTTGACTCATAATTAGCTATGCTAGAACGCTTCTCACCAATAGCGTCTGCTAAACTCTGTTGAGTTACACCTGCATCTTTTCTTAATTTCTTCAATTTTTCACTAAAATTATTATTCATTATAAACACTCCAAAATAAATTTATAGACACATTATAAAACAAAAATCAAAATTTGTAAAGATTTAAAACAAAAACATTTTAAAAACGTATTGACAAAAAACAATAAACTTATTAAAATGTTTACAAATAAAACATATTGTTTTTATTTTAAACAAAATATAAGGAGGTGATGATTATGGGAGAAGTAAGAACAAATCCAGCTATTGGAGATAGCGGAGGATTAAGGAAAGTATTAGATTCATCAGAGGCAGCAGAGTATTTAGGGATTTCATATTGGTTGATTAGAAAGTTAGTAAAGGAAAAGAAAATACCTCATTACAAAATTGAATCTAAAACATTTTTTACAAAAGAGATTCTAGATAGATATATACAAGATCATCTGGAAAGAGAGAAGAAGAGCAGTGGATTTATATATAATCCACAAAAGAAAAACAATTAAAATTAAGCAGTTTAAAGGAGGCAAGATTTATGGATTTTTTATGGGAAGGAAGTGTTAGAAATAGTAGTGCAATTTATGTAGGAAAGGAAAAGAGGGAAAGAGTTTTTGTGCGTAATTCAATTAGTGATAATATACAAAAAAGAAATAAAATATGTTTATCAGGCACAATTAAAGATTTTTTGGATATGAACAAAGGATGTAGAAGGTATTTTACAAAAACACAATTAATGTATTTATATGCAAAGGTAGATATGCTAATTATAGAAGATTTAGCAGAAAATATTTTAACAAGAGATGAATTATCATGGTTATTTGTGATAGTTAATGAAAGAATGAAAAATAAATTGCCAATTGTAATTTTAACTAAATTTAATATTAATGATTTAAAAAAGAGATTAAGCATTCATGAAGATGATTGCGAATTTGTGAATTCTATAATATCAAGGTTGAGATTTATGTGCACTTTAGTTGATATCAGAAAGAATATAATTATAGAATGATTAATTTGAAAACAATGTAGCTATTTGTAGTGAAGGATATAGATTGATAAAGGAAGGAAAAAATAGCTCGGAAGGAGGTTTGAGAAATGTTTGATAGAAAAATTGCAATATGTGATAGACAGAATTTTAAAAAAAGATTAAGTGAGTTTATGTATGTTGCAAGGGAATATGATTTAGATGAGTTTGATGATGAGAAAGCTAAACAAGTTTTGCTAAAGTTAGAGCTTTTGAGAAATTCATTATATAAATATGTAAGTTTAAAAAGACCAGCGTTACCGAATGATGCAGAATTAGGAACAGAAGAAGGTATTAGTAGATATGAAAGTGATTATTCAAATGGAATTTTAAAAATTAAAATATGTGAATTATTGCCTTCAGTAAAAACACCAGCTAACAATAAAAGATTGGAAAGAACTTGTCAAATAATTGGAAATAAATACAGTGGATTATTTTTAGGAAAATCTGTAATTATTAGAGTTCAAGTTAGTGTACCAAGGAAAAATTGGGATATTGATAACAGAGATTTAAGGTATATTTTGAATGGGTTTATCTATGGAAAATTGATTACTGATGATAATATTGAGGTTGTTAGTTGTATGATGGAAGGCATTTGTGAAAATGAGAATTTCATTAAAATTTTTGTCGCAGAAAAGGATAATTTAAAGAAAATTTGTGAGATAGAACCTAAAGAATGGTTTTAAAATTTAGTGGTTAATTTAATGTAAAATCTTATGAAAAGTGTGACTATTTAGCAAATTAAAACTCTAGAATCAGTCACACTTTGGAATAAGAAAAACAATCACACTTTTATATTGAAAAAATGTATATATAGTTTTGTTGATATTTCAAGCAAAACTAGGAAAGCAGATGTCGAATTATTTTGTACATAGGTAGGGACATAGATATGCCCAGACGGGCAGAGGTATGTCCCGGACGGAAGGGAGCGCAAGATGATAATCTTGGGCTTTCTTCCGTCTTAAGGCATTAGAGCTTGAAAAGAATTTTGAATTAAGGAGGTGGTGAATTAAATGGAGAATGATAAGAAGGTTTATTTGAGGGAAAGAGATGTAGAGTTGTTAAGGTTTATTGGTGAGTATGGTGTTATTAGTAATGAGAATGTTAAATTGTTGTATAAATCAGAGTACTATTACAAGAATAGGTTGGCAAGTTTGGCTAAAGGAGAGATGATAGAAAGACATAATGGAAAAGTTGTACTTGGAAGAAATGGTAGAGCTTATTTGAATAAGTACGATTGGGGTTGCAGAAATATAAATAGAGCTGATGGATATAGGAAAAGATTAGAAAGGGTTAGTAACATCGCATGCAAAATTGGACATGCGGGTTGGTATTTTGAACCTAGCTGGCAATGTAATGCTAGAAAATATACTAATACAGGTAATAGATTTATAGGTGTTATGTCCAGACGCCAAAGGGGCGAATGCGAAGAAGATGAATTGTATTTTAAGGATTGTTTTATTATTTATTTTCTGACTAAGGATATTACAAGAAAAGAACTTAAGGTGTATGAAAGAGAAATGAAAAGGTACCAGGAAGATGTTAAGGGGTTTGTTATTTTTGTAGAAGATGAGGAGTTTTTGTATTGTCCGAGAATTGTAGGTGTGAATGCGCCTAATGTTTATACGGTTTTATATGATGATGGTGTTTGGGAGTATATTAGAAGGATTAGGGATGAAGAGTATTCAAGGGATATTGTTTTGGATGTGTTTGGGGATGAATATTTGAGATATTTAAATATTGCTTTTGAAATGTATTATATTAAGAAAGTTTATGGTGAAACTGGGAAGGATTATTATATTTATGTTTTGCCGATTTTATTGCCAGATTTTAATAAGATGGATTGGGTTAATTATAGTGCTAATGATTGGATAAATGATAATGTTAAGATTAAGGTTATTTGTGAAGGAGAGTATGTGGAGTATGTTAGGGAGTATTTGGATGAGTTGGTGGAGGTTGTTTGTTTGAGTTGATGGATAACTTGATAAAATTTAAGGAAAATGATTTTATTAATTACAAATTTATGTTATTATTATTTACGTATTAATAACATAAGAGCGATAGAATATTAAATATTTATGATTTAAATCAAACTTGTATAGTGTTGATCAAACAGAGAGTATGTCTAATAAAATGGAGACAGGAGGATAATATGAAAAACAAAAAGGGAAAAGAAGAGTTAAGAAAAATATTAAAGGTAGTTTACTATGATGAAAATGCAGCAATGGATTACGTAACAATAATGAATGATGGCAATTTAACGGTGGAGGAAATAAACAAAGCAATAGATGGAGATGAAGCTGAAATTAAAGCAGAAGGAGAAGCTTCTATTAAAGTTTCTTTAATTAAAATGTTAAAGTTAGCAACAGGTATTAAATCGGAAATCTCAGGTCATGAATCTAATGAAAGAATTATAAACTCAACTATAACGACTAATATAATGACAGAATTTATGAAATTAGCCCAAAATGATGTAAATATTGAAAAAATATCTGGAATTGAGTTAAAGATTAATTCAGATACTTTAACATATTTGAAAAGTATATTTCCATATATCACACTATTAAATAATTATGATAATATAGAGGAACTAAAGGATATTGATATTAACAAATTTGATGAAGTAATATTAGCTACGAAAGGATATTTCGAATTTGTAGCTTATAAAAATAATAAAGAGATTGCTATTTTTAGATTTAATATTGATTGCCTTAGAAATAATTACAAATTTAGTGATTTATTAATAATGGATCTTGTTTTTTATGGAATAAAGGTTGGAAATACTTCTATTGATAAAATAAATATTGAAAATGAGATAAATAAAACTCAGAGAGTTCTTACTGAAGATGATTTAAATGAAACATCGCAAAGCGATGAGCTACCAATTTATGATATAATAATTGCAGGAGTTTAAAAATGATAAGAAATGAAAAAATTATAATATATAAAGGACCTAAAAACAAGTTTAATGAATTTATTAAAGAGTATTATGTGGAAAGTGGAAATAATTATAATTTAACCCAATTAGTTAATTTAAGTGAAAAAGAAAGAAATACACATCTTGTTAAACTTGAAGGGTGTAAAGAAGAAAATGAAGAACAATACACTATAGATCTTTTAACTGTTTCAATTAATGAGTATTCAAGTGTCACTGAAGCTGTAATATGTAATTTTGTAAATTATATATCCAAATATAAGATTAACAAGGTGATTATTCAGAATCCTCCGATGGAAATCATAAATGATTTGAGTAAACAATTTAGTCAGGATAAAATTTATGAATACAATTATGATTATGGTAGGCTTGATGATAATATAATAAAAGAATTTAAGGAAAAGTGTAATTCTGCAATTTTAGGACAAGATAATGCTTTACAAAAGGTTGCACAATCGTTGATTGTACAGCAAAAGCTAAACGAAGATAATAAACCTATTGTGATAATGTTATATGGACCATCAGGAGTTGGAAAAACTGAAACTGGAAGATTCTTAACTAAATTGTTAAATGAAGAAATGTTCTATAGTCAATTTTCTATGTTTCAGAATGAAGGATATCTTAACTATTTATACGGCAATAAAATACAAATGCCTTCCTTTGCAAAAGATTTATTAAACAGAACATCAAATGTAATATTTTTAGATGAATTTGATAAAGCGAATAGATTTGTTTATTCTGCTTTATATCAGATGTTTGATACTGGTGAATTCGAGGATGGTAATTTTCATGTTGATTTGAAAAACACACTTATTATTTGCACATCTAATTATGAAAGTCCTCAAAAGATACTTGAACATCTTGGTGAGCCAATGTTCTTTAGAATTAATAGCTTTATAAAATATGATTACTTATCTAATGAAACGAAGATTAAATTAATTGAAAGATATTATGAAAATTTATATAAGCAATTAGATGGAGACGAAAAAAGTTTAATTGATAATTCTAATATAAAGCAAAAATATATAGAGATATCTTCAAAATTTAATAATGCGAGGCAAATAAAAAATTTTATAAGAAATGATATTGCAAGAGAGTTATTAAATAATATAAATTAAATAATGAAAAATTCTTAAAAGAAAAAATAAAAATCATTAAGAAAATAGTAGATAAATAATTGCGTATATGTTAAAATTAAAAAGGACAAATTCTAAATATTATCAATAGATTAAAGATATTCAATAAGATGGAGGATACTTAAAATAGTGATTGGAGGTAGAAAGCAAATGAATCAAGATGTCACCAAATTTATGTTGGAAGATTTTTATAGTTGCTTTGAAACTGGATATGATTTTGAAATTTTTTTAAAGAGATTTTTAGAAGATTTAGGTTTTTCTGACATTATTGTAACAAAAAGAAGTGGGGATAAAGGAATTGACTTAATAGCTTATAAAAACTCAATTCTAAGCTTGGATATTGATCCTGAAAAATACATAATTCAAGCTAAAAGATATAAAGATATTGTGCCGGTAAAAGAAATTAGAGAATTTAAAGGAACATCTTCTTATGAAAAAAGAATTTTTATTACTACAGGCAATTTTTCAAGAAGTGCGATAGAGGAAGCGGACAATGATTCTTTTAGAAAGGTAATCTTGATTAATGGAGAACAAATACTTAAATTTTATATTGAACATCCTGAAAAAGATTACATATTTGAATGGAATCCTATTGTTTCAAAGGAAAAAATAAAAAATGTAATAAAGAATAATTTTGATAACAAAGATGCTAAAGCGGAATTTAAGAAAAATTCAATATTAAGATTAATTAGCAAAAACGATATCAAAGCGAGAATATTACCAATACCAGTTGAAATATTTGAAAAGATTAATCAATATGAAAAATATAATGTTCAAATTGGTGAAGAAGAGAAAGAATTGAACATTAATCACTCTAGAAGGTATTTTGGTGGTGTTACAGAAATATATAAAAAATTGGGTTATTATGAGTATAAGGGCGAGGATAAGAAGAAATCATATTGGAAAATTGATGATCGTAGCAACAAGATTATAATTGAGTTTGAATAATATTTAGATCTTTAAGGATGTAAAAAATAAATAAAGTTATCTAAAATATATTAAAAAGGAGATTATTTTATGAATCCTATAATAAAATGGGCTGGTGGTAAAGAGAAAGAATTGCCATATATTAAAGAAAATTTACCTGAGAAAATAAATAGATATATTGAACCTTTTGTAGGAGGGGGATCGGTTTATTTTAATTTAAATATTGAAGATTCAATAATAAATGATAAATCGGAAGAGTTAATAAGTTTATATAGATGTATAAGGAATGAAGATAAAGAGTTTTTCGCTAAATTAAAAGTAATATATAAAAATTGGAGATTATTAGAAAGTGTGGTAGAAAATAATTCAGCTGAATTATTAAAAATATACAGAGATTATTGCAAGGAACTTACTGATAGTAAAGATATAAAAAGTATTAAAGTTCAATTCAATGATAAAATATATGCTTTTGTAATAAAACATGCAGAAGAATTTAATGGAATATTATCTGCAGAATTTAACATTGAGATAGATAATTTTATTAATGAAATTGGAAAAAATCTAATCTCAAAAATGAATAGAATGCATAAAATCGAAGAAAAAAAGATAAAAATGAATGAACTAGATACACTTGATAATATAGAATGTGCATTTAAAAGTGCTTTCTATATGCATTTTAGACATTTATATAATGAATATGAGGAACTAGGTATTAATACATCTTTTTATACAGCAATATTTTATTTTATAAGAGAATTTTGCTATGCATCAATGTTTAGATATAATAAAAATGGAAAATTCAATGTGCCATACGGAGGAATAAGTTATAACAGAAAGGAATTTATTAAAAAAATAAACTATATAAATAGTAAACAAATTAAAGAATATATGAAGAATACTCAAATTTATTGTGAAGATTTCGAAGAGTTTTTAAAAAAGGTTAAACCTCAAAAAGGAGACTTTATATTCCTAGATCCGCCATATGACACTGAATTTTCAACTTATGCAAAAAATGAATTTAAAAAAAAGGATCAAATAAGATTATGTGAATATTTAAAAAATACTAAAGCAAACATTATGTTGATAATAAAAAATACAGATTTTATATATAAGTTGTATAATACCAAAGAATTTAAAATTAAAACTTTCGACAAAAAATATCTTGTGAGTTTTCAAAATAGAAATGATAAAGATGCAGAGCATTTATTAATAACTAATTATTAGGGGGATAAAAATATGTCATGGGGTTGGAGAACAAAACCTAGAAGTGTAGTAAAAACAGTAGAATGGTTTAAATATTTTTCAAAGCTAGAAAATAAAAATTGGGACGAGAAAACTGAACAATTAGATATAAGAGGAAAAGCAATTCATCCAGTTAGAAGAGAGTATGTATTTAATGCCCATAAAGATGAAGATGAAAATTTATCTCAAATGCCTTATGAGGATTATATTTCTGGAATGTTTGATATTACAGAAACGGAAAGTAATGCAAGAAATGATAAAGCTACATTCGAATTTTTTGGATTTGGTTATGTTAATAGAGATGGCGTTATTCAGAGTACAGAAGTTGGAAAACTAATTGAAAATGATAGATTTGATAGTGAAGATTTTATAAAACAACTACTAAAAATGCACTTTCCAAGTAGGGCAACTGAAATAGGAAGGAATATACCAGAGGGAAAAGTAATATTTCCTTTTGAAATAGTATTAAAAATAATAGATAAATTTAAATATATTAATAGATATGAAATGGGATTTATATTTGGCTGCAATAGTATAGAAGAAATAGATATTCTTTATAATGCAATAGAAAGTTTTAGAGAAAAATATAATTCATTACCAAATAAAACAGACAGAACTAAATGTGAGAGCATATTTAAAGATGTTTATATAGATAACTATGGTGTAGAACCTAATGTTAACACATTATGCGTTGATTATGGAGATGCTATTAATAGATCATTATTATATACAGGATTATTTGATTTGAGTGGACGAGGGAATTATACAAAAGTTAGAGTAGCAGAACATGCTAGAAAAAAAGTAGAATTACTAATAAATAAATATAAGTTTCAAAAGATAGATACAGATAATATTGAAGATTTTATGAAGTGGTACGGTAGTTCGCACAATATTACTTTGCCTTGGGATAATAAAAATGAAAGAAAAGAACTTATATATGAGAAGATTTATTTATTACAAAACAAAATCGAAGAATACAAAAAACAGTATGAATTTACGATTGATAGAAATGTGGAAAAATATATTAGAAGATTAGAAGGTGTGGATAATAATAATGAACTCAAAATCATAGAAAAAGAATTAATACAGAATATTACAAGTTTGAATGAAGAAGCATTTATTAAATATATTTCGAAAAATGAACAAACTAGAAAAGAAATCTTAGATAAATTTGAGGATATAATAACTGGAAATGAAGATATGGCAGCATTGTGGCTTGAATGTAATACATGGAAATCATTGGTTGCAATTGATGGAGAAAAAGAAGTAAAAAGAAACTTTACAATTGAAGAAGATTTATCTCCAAGATTCTTTGCACCAGGAAAAGGCAATACTCCTGATATGGAATTATATAATGATAACTATGTTATTGTACCAGAAGTATCTCTTATGACAGGTGTTTTACAATGGGAACATGAAGCGTCATCAGTAATTGATCATGTGTTAAATATTATGAAAAAATATGAATCTATATGTGTAATAGGATTATTTATTTCAAGTAGAATTAATGTTAGAACGATGTGGCAGTTTTTTATATTAAACAAAGAAAGTTGGATGGGGTCACCGGTTCCGGTAATACCACTAACTATAGAACAATATATAAAGGTGTTAAAATATACATATAGTAATAATTTAGCAATTGATGAGTTTAATAAATTGTTAAATTATATACATGAAGAGGCAATAGAATGTGATAGTTACGAACAATGGGATAATAATATGGAAACATATATTGAAAATTGGAAGAAAAAATGTTAATCTAAAAATTACCCCCAAAATAAGCAGACTTTATAAAATGAAGTTTGCTTATTTTTTTATATTTTAGAAATTTTTACAGTATTTTAATGTTAAAAAAATATAATAACTTATGAAAAATTCAAAGTATATTATACAAAAACGACCTGATACCATAGAACCCAAAAAACATTTTAAGGTATATTAAATATATTGATATTTTTTCTTGACAACAATTAAAATGTATAGTACAATAAAATTGCACAAAAGTGAAGGAGGGGATAATATGGGAAATTCTATCTTTGGAAAAAGAATATCTAAATTAAGAAAAGATAGAAACATGACTATGGAAGATGTAGCAAATGCTGTGAATACAACAAAGAGTAGTGTTAATATGTGGGAAAATGCAGATGTAATTCCAAGGGAATCTATACTAATTGAATTATCTAAAGTTTTTAATGTTTCCATAGATTATTTGCTAGGAAATGACAAGATGGAAGATAAAGTTCCAGAAAATAAAAAGTTGCAGGTTATTCAAAGAGGGCTAGAAAATCTAGATGAAGAAAGATTAGCTAAAGCGGAAATAATTTTAGAAACAGTTTTTGGTGATATTTTTAATGATGATAGTGGGGATGATGACGATGATATCTAATGATGAAAGTAAACCAAATTTTGAAAAAAGCTATAAATTAGCGAATGATATTTTGGTATCCTCACAGGTAATAAATTCATTTCCATTTTCTGCTAAGAAGCTTATTAATGAAATATCAGATATGAAATGCGTTAATTTTAAGAAAGCAAGAGAATATAATGTGGATATTGAGGCTTTTGGAAGTGAATCAGCAGTTTTAATTCAGCAACAAAATTGTAAAATTATTTTCTATAACGAAAAAGAATATAAACCACGTATTAGATACTCCATATTGCATGAAGGTGGACATGACAAACTAAAACATGTAAAGGATGTCACTGATAGAGATTTATATCAAAAACAGGAAGTTGAAACTAATTTTTTTGCAGCACAATTATTAATGCCAGAGCAATTGATTAGAGAATTTCAAAAAAGAGGAAAAAGAGTTGATGTTGATTTTTTAATAGAAACTTTTGGTGTCTCTAAGCAAGCTGCAGAAAAAAGAATAAAAACTTTAAATAAAAATTTAAATTTGACACAGGAAGAAAAACTATTTGATGATTTAATTGTTCAAAAATATAGAATATGGCTTAATAGCAAAATTCCAGAAGTAAATGTAATTAATATGTTTTATGATGATGAAGAAAAACAAAAGGAAAGAGAAAATTGGTCATATAATTATTAGTTAATAAGAACTACTTAAGAAGAAAAATCGCCCAATGCTGTGCATTGAACGAAGAAATAAAGTTTTGCGAATTCTTTATTTGTTTGATTATAGCATATTTCTTCTTTAAATTACAAGAGGGCTGAAAGGATTTTTTATGCTTGTAATTTAGTTTTTATATATAAAAAAGGAGGTATGCTGTATGGCTACAAATAAACAAATAGAAGATGCATGGAATAATGCACATAAAATTAAAGGGAAAAATCCTGAAGTATATAGAAGGGACGATTACGGAAATACAATATATAAATCATCGTATGGAATGCAAAGTACAATGGGATGGGAAGTAGATCATAGACATCCTGTTTCAAAGGGTGGAACTGATAATTCAAGAAATTTACAGGCAGTTCAGTGGGAAGAAAATAGAAGAAAAAGCAATAAATATCCATACAAAAGTAATAGTTAAAGGAGGAAAAGTAATGTCGCTAATTGATACATATAAAAATAATATAAAAAGAAAAAAGGATGAAGAAATTAGGTTAAACAAAGAAAAAACAAGGTATTTGTCTGATAAAACTAATAAGAGCTCTAAAATTATTTCTGCAAAACAATCAATAAATAGGACAAAATCTGAAACTACAATAAAAAGTAAATTAAGAGAGATAGATAGATATGAAAAAGAGATACAGTTGCTAGAAAAGAAAATATCGGATATTGATAAAAGATTAGTAAACAAGCAAAAAGAAATTATTGATGAGGAAAAGAAACTTCAAAGAGAACAATTAAGAATAGATAAGAAAAATGAATTAGAACAAAAAAGGAATTCAGATATTTTATATTCAAAAATACAAAATATTGACAATAGACAAAATTTTTTGCAAGATGAAGTAAATAAACTTAAAGAAAGTAAAGAAAAAATTACAATTTTATTTTTGGCATCAAACCCAAGATGTAAATATAAAGATGAAATTGGTAATATTATTGAACAGCAAAAGTTGGATTTAGATAAAGAAGCGAGAGAAATAAAAGAGGCAATTACAAAATCATTAAAGAGAGATTCAATAGATTTTCAAACCAGATGGGCTACTAGGGTGCAAGATTTATTCCAAGCTATAAATGAAACAAATCCAACAATAATTCATTTTAGTGGACATGGTACCACAAAACGGAGAACTAGTGTTTCAAGATAATGCGGATAATCCTAAGATGGTTAGTAATGAATCAATTGCTGAAATGATTTCTGCTTCATCAGATGATATAAGAGTTTTAGTATTTAACAATTGCTTTTCTTCAACTCAAGCTGAGATGATAGTGGATAAAGTCGAGGCAACTATAGGAATGAATACAGAGATTGGAGATGAGTCTGCAATATTATTTGCAAGTCAATTATATTCTGCAATAGGATTTGGGCAACCGTTAGATAAAGCTTTTGCACAAGCAAAGGCAATGCTTATGTTGGAAAATACCCAAGAAGAAAATACACCAGAGTTATTTATTAAAGACGGAATTGAGGCAAAAGATATTATTTTAGTGAAATAAGTGAATTAAATGCTTCAAAAATGGAGGTGAATATGATAGAACGAGCAAAACAATATTTTATATTAGCAGAGCAATACTTAACAGCCTCAAAATGTTTGTTAAAAGTTCTTATAGAAAATGGAAATTCTAATTGTGGAATTGGAAATACAATGGAGGAAGCAGTAGATGTAATGAATAAAAATATTGTTAATAGTGATGTAAGACTATTTGTTCCAACTATATTTGATTGCTATCAAGCAACAGAGTTGTTTATAAAGGGGTTACTCCTGATAAAAAACATAGAAATTGAGGAGAACCATGTGGTAGAGAATATGATTGATATTATAAAAAAAGCATATGGAGAAGAGTCAGATATATACAAGGAATTTAGAAAATTTTATAAATATCAAATATCAATTATTCAAGAGTATAAAAAAGATAACAATATATCTAATATTAAGGAAATATATGAATCATTAAGATATCCTGAAAGTAAAAAAAATAATAAGCAATATAGTTATGAATCTTTAAAGAATAATGGAAAAGATGGTATAAAACAATTTAAAAAAATATATGAAGAAATTGATACAATTTATAAAATTACTTGTAGGGAATGGAAAAATACTAGTAAAAATTAAAGTTTAAAAGATAGCTCAGAATAAAGTGATTTAGTACAAATCGATAATACTATTATTACTAATGTTCCTGAGCTATAATTATATAAAAAAGGGGGAAATTCAATGATATATATTACCGGAGATACGCATAGTGACTTTAATAGATTTAGCACTGACACATTTCAAATTCAAGAAGAAATGACAAAAGACGATTACGTTATTATCTGTGGAGATTTCGGTGGAATATGGAATTATCAAGTAGAAAGTGAATATGAGAAACACTGGCTAGATTGGCTTAAAAACAAAAATTTTACGACACTATTCGTAGATGGCAACCATGAAAATTTCGACAGACTTTACAAATACCCAGTAGAAGAATGGCATGGAGGGAAAGTACACAAGATTAGAGAGTCAGTTCTCCATTTAATGAGAGGCGAAATATTTAACATAGACAATAAAAAATTCTTTGCCTTTGGGGGTGCAAGATCTCACGATATCCAAGATGGAATTGTTAACATGGATGAAGAAGAAAGAATATATAATCTGCGTAAAATGAGAGCATTTTTTAGAATTAGAAATTATTCTTGGTGGGATTTAGAATTACCAACACAAGATGAAATGAATAATGGTTTAAAAAACTTGGAAAAAGCAAATTATCAAGTTGATTATATTATTTCACATTGCTGTCCTACAAGTTTACTAACATTAATTGGTGGACCAAGTTTTGAAAAAGATTTATTGACAGATTATTTTCAACAAATATCTGAAAAATGTGAATTTAAAAAATGGTTCTTTGGACACTATCATGATTATAGGCAAATTAATTCTCAATATGTTTTATTATATGAAGATATAATTCCTTTGTATTATCAAAACTATTTTCAATAAACTAGTGAAATAATCCACACAATCTGATATAATTATAGAAAACAATGTATTATAAGGAGAATGTCAAATGGAGGAATATTATAATAATACAGAAAATAAACCAGCTAATCAAAATGTAATATATCTTAAAAATAAAATAAAACCAACACCAACCAATGCAATAGAACTAGGCTGTGGTGCTGGAAGAGATACCATATATTTAATAAAAAACGGTTGGAATGTACTAGCAATAGATAAAAACGATGTTAAAGAAAGAATATCAAAAAAACTCACAAAAAATGAGTTGAAAAAATTTAGATTTTCGAAACAAAATTTTGAAGATATAGAATTAGAAAAAACGGATTTAATAGTATCAAATTTTAGTTTATCATTTTGTGATATAGATAAATTTAAAGAATTATGGAATAAAATTCAAAACAGTATCAAAACTAACCGGATATTTTGTAGGAAATTTTTTTGGAGTTAATGATGAATGGAATGATTCAAGAACGAGAAAAACATTTTTTACAAGGGAGCAGGTTGAGGAATTATTTGGTAATTTTGAAATAATTATATTTAAAGAAATTGAAAAAGATGGAATGACACGGCGAGGGAAAAGAAAAGCATTGGCATTTATTTAATGTTATAGCCAAGAGAATATAATAGAAGTGTGAAAGATGACTTTTAGTACAAAAGTTACTTTTCACACTTGTTTTATAATTCAATAAAATACAACTTCTCCCCACAATTCAAATCCTCAATATACTTAGCACCAAACTTCTCATAATAATTAACCAAATCACTTTTTAAATACAACTTAGAAAATCCGCGATTTCTAGCTTCATCTAAAATAGCATCGTTCAAAATCCTAGAATATCCATTTCCTCTAAACTCTTCCTTAACAAACATAGTAGCATACCAAGGTTTTAAGTCAAACCTCTCATCTCCATCAGACTCAAATATAGAAATAAAACCAACTAACACAGCATCATCCAATAAAACCAATTTGCAGTAATATGGATTATCCAAAAGCTCATAAATCTTAGTTATCTTTGTATTAACTCTAATTCTAAATTCATCTTCAGATAAATTTTTATCTCCCCATTCTTTTTGAGTAAGTATAGCAACTTCTTCTATGTATTCAGGCTTATCTTTTATATTATATATATGCAACATTTAGAAACCTCCCAATTTTATATTTTTAATTATAATAGATTCTTCATTTTCACCAATCAATTCAATGCTAACTTCATCAATAATAGTGCTAAATGCATAATCAAAATCATGCGAATCTTTAATAATGTCAGCTTGCCCTAAAGTAATATGAGGAATATATTTTATAGAAGTATTTAAAAGATTAGGAATAATTTCTTTATATATTTCATCATGCAATTTTATTATCTCTTTAGAACCTTCAATACAATTCAAAAATATATAATTATCATCAGATAATGAAACTCCTCTAAATGTTACAGCAAAAGGTGAATAGTTCTTAAGTAAAATACACAACTTATCAATTAACTCATCATTACTCATATTATCACTAAAAGGAAAAGCTAAGGTAATATGAGGTTCAACTAAATCAGCTAATCTATCATATTTTTTTCTTATTTTTTGAATTAGATCAATATTATCAAATTTTGGAAATATTAGAATATCACGTTTACCAATATTATTATACATTTCATAATCCTCCTGTTGGCCATATTATAACATGTAACAACAGTAAATGTATATTTTTATGCATAAAAATATTGATTTAATCAGCTTTTTATAATAAGATAATAACAACAATTGGTATTGAGATTAGAATAGAAATATGGAGGAAAAATAAGATGGACAATGAAATTGTTTTTGTAACGCATAATACAGGTAAAATAAAATCAGCAGAAAAATATTTTAAGAATTTAAAATTTACAACATATAATTATGAATTGGATGAGCCAAGAAGCGACGATATTCAAGAAATTGCTAAATCAAAAGTTATGCAAGCATATAAAATAGTAAATAGGCCTTGCGTTGCACTAGATACAGATTTTAGAATCGATGAATTAAATGGATTTCCAAGAGCATTCGTGAATTTTTCTCTTGATACAATAGGGATAGATGGAATTCTAAAATTAATGGAAAATAAGGATAATAGAAGTTGTGCATTTAATGAATGTTTGGCATATCATGATGGAAATGAAATACATTATTTTTATGGAAAACATCCGGGAAATTTATCTTATAAAATTCAAGGATTAGATAGAAAAGAAAAATGGTCTGATTTGTGGTATATTTTTAAGCCAAAAGGTTTTGAAAAGACTTTAGCAGAAATGAATGAAGAAGAAAGAGAAAATAGAAGAACAGTTGATGGCTCATATTCTGCGTTAGAAAAGTTTGCTGAATGGTATGAAAAAAATAATTGATGATGAAAGTGAGAGAATATAGTGAAAATTATAACTTTATGTGGAAGTTTAAAATTTAAAAAAGAAATGATGGAAATTGCTGAAAAAAAGGCATTAGAAGGATATTGTATTCTTACGCCGGTTTATCCTGTATCAGAGAGTATTGAAAGAACTGAAGAACAATTAATAAAATTGAAAGAAGCACATTTTAAAAGAATAGAATTATCTGATGCTATATTTGTTGTAAATGTAAATAATTATATTGGGAATAGCACAAATTTAGAAATAGAATATGCTAAAAAGTTAGGCAAAGAAATAATTTATTATACTGATTTGATGAAAAGTAATTAGATAGTTAATTTATAAAAAAGAGTAATAATGGAGATTTTTAATTTCCAGTATTACTCTTTAAATTACCTAAAATTCACTATGCCCATCAACCAACTGCAAAGCATCACAGAACCCATGCCTATAATACCTCTCATTCCAATACGAAACATAATCCGTATAATTATAATCCAACATATCCAAATGCCTCTTAACAAACTTTCTATCTTTCTTCGGAACTTTGCTCAAAATAACCTCCGAAATCTCCTCAAAACAAATATGATGCTTTTTATCCTCATCACTCAAAACACAACCAAAGTTATTCTCCTCTCTAAAATCTAACCATTCTCTAATCAAATCCTTTTTAACATCTCTAAATCTATTCATAAAAAATCCCTCCATAAATTTATTCTCTCTTGGGCACAATCTGGGCACACAACCCACTAAAAATAACCCAAAATCACATAAATTTACAACAACCAAAAACTGGGCACCACAAATATACCAATAAAAACCACAAAACCCTTTGTAAACCAATACTTTAAGCCAATTACTCATAACCCGAAGGTCGTAAGTTCCAGTCTTACCCACGCAACCCGAATTATCAAGAAATTCAAAATCCCTTAATTTATTTATTTCCCTAAAAAAGTGGCGAGAAAGCACCGAAAGTTTTTGAAATTGAAAAAACAGTAAAAAATTAAAGTGCAATTACTATAAAATTAAAGTGCAAAAACACAAAAAATATAGTGCAAAATTTGCACTATAAATATTGATTTAATATATAAGAAATGATATAATAATATATGTAGGAGGTGCAATTTTTGGATAAGGAAAAAGACTGGAATTTAGAATTATCAGAGTATATAAAGCAAGGTGAACCTAACAAAGTAGAGAAAACAAAAATATGGGAAACAGCAATTGGTTTGCAAGAAGTAGATGGACTTAAACCTTCAAAATACTTAATTAAACAGGCTAAAGAACACATTGAAGGAAATATAGATATAGAAGAAGTTAAAACAAGAATAGATGAATATTATGAAGTTCAAGGAAGCAGAAAAAATTTTGAAAAAGAAAATGAAGAAGCAGATAAGGTGGCAGTTAGAATCACAGAATTACTAAGTGAAAATGCATTTAATTTTGCTCCAACAGAATTACTAAATATTCATAAAAGATTATTTAAAGATATATTTGATGGAGCAGGAGTATACAGGAATTATAATTTTACAAAAAGAGAATGGGTACTAAATGGAGATACAGTAATATATGCACCATATGAAACGATAAAAGAAACTATTGAATATGATTTTGAGCAGGAAAAGAACTTCTCATATAAAGATTTAAGTTTGGATGAATCAATTAAGCATTTATGCAGATTTACATCAAATATATGGCAAGTACATCCATTCTGTGAAGGAAATACAAGAACAATAGCAGTATTTATAATTAAGTATTTAATAACATTCGGATTTAATATCAACGATGCAGTATTTGCAGATAATTCATGGTATTTTAGAAATTCATTAGTAAGAGCAAACTATAAAAATTTTGAAAAGAATGTATTTGAAGATACATCATTTTTAGAAAAATTTTTTTATAACCTACTTACAGGAAATAAATATGAATTAAAAAATAGGTATGCACATATTGATTATGTTCAAGAAGAAAATCAAAATGAGATAAAATCAAGTAATCAAACATTAGAGGAACAGGCAATTATAAATATAGTAAAAGAAAATCCTAGAGCAACACAAGAAGAAATAGCAACAAAGATTAATAAATCAGTAAGAACAGTAAAAAGCTATATGTCAGAAATGCAGAATAAAGGATTGATAGGAAGAAAGAACAGTAAAAAGAATGGCGAATGGATTGTGAATGATTAATAGTAAGTTATAGGAAAAATATATGAAGGATATAGTTATTGAAAGAGCAAGAAGAAATTATAAATGTCCCTTTTGTAATAATGAAGTATTAACAGTTCACTTAGGAGAAGTTTTGGAAAAAATGCAAACATTATTATAAATAAAAAACTAAAAAAATAATTAATGGAGGAAACTTATATGGATTCAATATGTGGTGCAAATTGTAAAAATTGCGGATATGGAAAAAACAATAATTGCAAAGGATGTAAACAATCCAATGGATGTCCTTTTGGAAGACAATGTTTTATAGCAAAATATATATTAACAGGAGGAAAAGAAAGTTACGAAACTTTCAAAAATAAATTAATAGATGAATTTAATAATTTAAAAATACCAGGAATGCCCAAAATTAAAGAATTAATCCCACTAAATGGAGCTTTTGTAAACTTGAAATATCCGCTATCTAACGGAAGTACAGTGCAATTCTTAAATAATGATGAAATCTATTTAGGTAATCAAGTTGAATGCGAATATAATGATGGAGAATTAATTAGATGCTTTGGATTAGTTGCAAATATGGATTTTTTACTTATAAGTGAATATGGTGCAAATGGAAAAAATCCAGAAATTGTTTTGTATAAGAAGAGATGATTTAAAAGAATAGAATTCAAAAATCACTCTGCACAAAAAATAATTTTAAATGAGGTGTACAAAAAATGAGCAAATATGAGCCATTATGGGATTATTTAGTAAATAATAAAAAGGAAAATTATAAATTAACCTATGAAGAAATCAAAAAAATTTTAGGATTTGATATAGATCACTCTTTTTTAACTTACAAAAAAGAATTGAATGAGTATGGTTATACAGTTTCTAAAATTTCAATGAAAGGAAAAATAGTAATATTTAGTAAAATATAATTTAAACCAAAAACACAGATTCAAAATTATGAATTCTGTGTTTTGGGTTTGCATTATGTAACTATCTAGTTCGGTACAGAATCGGAGAATATTTTCTCCAACCTTCTCGGATTGTTCCATCATCTTTCAACAATGTAATTTTGTTTTTTCTGTACTTTGAAGCAATATGCATTTTGCCTTGAATATTTGCAAGTCCCATTGCTTTGGCAAGAATTTTAAGCATGTTTTCAGCTACTTTTATTTCTGAATCTGAGAAAACTCGTGTCTGGGTGATAATTTCTGTGTTAGCATTTTTCATATAGATTCCTCCTGAAAATAATCATTTTATATATATGTGGATAGCGAATGATGAAAACAGGATATCGCAAAAGTTTTCATATACAGATTACACCATATTACGTAAACAATGTCAAAAGTATATTAGATATTTTTTTCAATTTATACCAATTTTTTCAAAGTTTACAACAAAAAAATTTAACATAGCGAAAAAAGATATTTTCCATCTTGCAAACCTCAAAAAAATACTATAAAATAAAACTAAAAGGAGGACCCGCCATGCTAGAAAAAACAGTATTCACACGCCAAGAAATAATCAACAAAATTCAAGAAAAATACAATATTTCTATAACTAAAGTTGAACAAGAACCACGAGGTAGTGCAAACATTTTTTATGTATATGATAATCAAGGAACAAAATATGTATTAAAAGAATTCGAATCAGCATGTAATCAAGAAAATGTAATCAAAGAAATAAAAATAATAAATCATTTAAAAAGTAATGGAATAAAAGTTCCGAATTATATAAAAACGGAAAACCAAGAATATTATTTCAAATACAAAAACAGAACAGTAATTCTAATGGAATTTATTAATGGATATACAAAAGAAAGTAATACAGGAACAACAGCTCAAGTAATAGAATCTGCAGAAATATTAGGTAAAGTGGCGAAATCACTAGAAAACTATGAAGACTTGCCAGAAGATTTAATTGAAAAATGGTGTAATAATAATAAGTTGAGGGAAGGAAAGAAAAAATTTATACAATTATTAAAAAGAGTGGATAAATTAGAGGAATTAATTCAACATGGGCAACAATTGAATCTACCATCATCTGAAATTTTCTCAAAAATAAAATTAGATATAAACCAAAGAATGGAAATTATAACATCTTTGGAGAAGATGGATTTTTCGGAAATGACGGATTTAACTTTAAAAAACAGTCATGGTGATTATAGCATAATGCAATTTATTTATAAAGATGAGAAAGTAGAGGCATTATTAGATTTTGCTAAAGCAAGAAAAATGCCAATTGCATGGGAAATTATAAGGTCGTTTACATATATAGATAAGGATAGTGAAAATGGGGATATAAATATAGAAAATTTATTGAATTACACTAAAGTGGTAATGAAATATATAAGTTTAACCAAATGTGATTTAAAATGGATGCCATATTTTTATTTAATTCAATTAGTAAGCAGTCCATTTGGGTATGAGGAATACCTAAATGATAACAGTCAAAAAAAATTATTAGAATTTGCTTTTTGGAGATGTAAGATGAGTAAAACATTATTCGAAAAATCACAGGAGATATCAGGAAGAATTTTGCAATTATTAAATTAATCAAATAAGGGAGGATTGCAACATGAAAACTCTAACAATAAAACAGCCTTGGGCAACATTAATAATCCAAGGAGACAAAAGATTTGAATTTCGTAGTTGGAAAACTAGTTACAGAGGAGACCTATTAATACATGCAGGAAAAGGAATAGATAAAGAAGCAATGAAAAGGTTAAAAAAATATATTCCAGAAGACATGCCATTAGGTAAGATAATAGGAAAAGTTAAATTAGTAGATTGCATAAAAATGTCGCCCGAGTTCAAAGAAATGTTATTAAAAGAAAATAATGAGATATATACCAAGAGCTCATTTCAAGAAAACTATGGGTGGCAAGTTGAAAATGTGGAGGTGTTTAATCATCCAATACCAGTTAAGGGACAGCTTAGTTTATGGGAATATGAGGTGGAGGAAAATAGTAAAGAGTTAAAAGAATTTTTAAATAATAACAAATGAATTCTAAAAAATGACAAATTAAACATAAACAAATAACAAAAATAAGGAGCGGAGAAAAAATCTCCGCTCTTAGCAGTTTTTAATTAAAAAAACTCTAAATCAAATTCAAAAAAACTAAAGCCCCTTGGCAAAAGCCACAGCTTGTGTTACAGCAAACAATATTAACTCTAATACAACTACAGCACTTGCAATACCACAAATAACTCTACTGGGTTTGCTTTCAGAACGGCAAAGTTTAAATGCAATTTTAGGCTTTTTCAATGGCCAGAAAAACTGAACTTTTTTTGTATTAAAAAAATCAAGCCCAATATGAGACAACATCGCAATTCCAAAAGGCAGTACCATTGCAGGAAAAATAACCCACAACATTCCACATAAAGCAACAACACATAAAAGTGAATGCATAAAAGTTCTATGTGAGGTAGTGATTCCATAACAGCAAATAAACGAAATAAAACCAAGCCCTAAAAGGATTCTAGTAATATTTGTTTGAGATTCCAACAATGATAAAATTCCAATGTGAAAAATAGCCTCGGCTAAAGTGCATAGTGCAACAGCAATTACAGAAACCAAAATAATTATATCTAAGTCTTTGCGAGATTTTGAAGTAGTAATATCAATATCTGAAATTAAACTTCCAATTGCTGCACTTGTCAAACATATAGCAAGTGATTTAAAACTTGTTGGCCTAATAAATGCTACTGAAGTAGCAAGACCACTTGCAAGATGAGTGTTTTTTGTCATTTGTATTATCTCCTTTATAAATAAAAATATGGTAGAATAATATCATATTTTGTAAAAATATTCAAGAAAAAATAAGTCTATATGGTATATTTTAGTAAATATCATTTTATAATTTTTATATTTATAATTTATTTTCCTAAAAAACTGTGACTTGTAAGTGAAAATGTCCCAAATTTTGATTCAGTTTGTAAATGAAAATG
>USQY01000020.1 GCA_900557045.1 uncultured Clostridium sp. | reverse complement strand
AATATTATTATTACATATTATATTTCCAATATAAGACTGATTAATTATTTCTAATAAAGCATATTGATTTACAATTGGTGAAATAACTGTAATTAATGCACATCCTATAAATATTATAACAAATCCTTGTAATACACCATATAATATGCCTCCTATTTTATCACACTGCTTTATTAAAGGCAACTTTGTTATTAAATTTGTTATAGCTTTTATAAAAATTAGAGCAATTCGTGATGCAACAAATAATAAAATAAATGTAAGTATTTTAATTATATTTATTGAAAGTTCTTTTGTCACATCATTTACAACTTCATTTTTCTTCTCTTGAGTTGTTTTTTCAACTTCTTCATATATATATGTTACAATTGGTGTAGTTTTTTCATTTTTATTTTCCTCTGTACTTTTACTTTCTTCTTTCTCAAAAACCTGAACAATTGAAGATTGAATATTTTCATCTATTTGCGTATTATTTATTACCATTGATGATACAGGTTTAAATAGTATTAGTGCAATTACTATAGCTATGAAAAAAGATAGTATTTTAATTAAACATCCTGTTAATCCTCTTTTATAACCTATAGAAATACATGCTATTAGGATTCCAACAATTACTAAATCTACTATTATAGTCATTTTTAATTTTTGTATGATATTGATATCATACTCTCCTTTATTTAAATTTTAGGTTTTTAAGATACCTATAAACTTTTTTATAAATTTATAAATTCAATTCTATTTCTGTAAATTATACCTGCTATATTGTCTGAAATTACTATCTTTCTAATTTCCTGTGCTGATGTATATTTTTTTATAAGCCATCCTGTTTCATTTACAAAATATGCCTCAGACCCCATATTTATAGCAATAACCCCACCATTTGCATATACCTCTTTTGCAATTCCATTTATTGTATATACATATGAATTGTGATTTGTTATATTATAAATTTCTAAATTTGTGTTCTGATTATTTATTCCTTGGTTATTTTCTAATATTCTAAAATAACTTTTTGATAATTTAATTCCTGAAAATGTTATATTTGATTCTTCTAAATTAGTAATGGTTTCCATATTACCATTTTTTAAAAGATATATTTGATTATCACATGCACATAATAATTCATCTTTATTATGATACTCCAAATTAGTAACTAGTACATTTGATGGAATTTCATAAGTGTGCATAATTGCATTTGATGGATCTTGTTTAGCCTTTTCTATTGAAATAGTTTTTACTTTTGATTCTATTACAGTACCTGATAAATCTACCTCACAAAAACTTAAATATTTATTATCTTTGGAAATATCAGAATCTATTGCTACTGTATTTGATAAAAATGTTTTAAACACTTCTGAACCATCTGGTGAATATGTTGTTATTACAGACTTGTAACTAGTACCAGCTATAATTACTGAAACAAAACCATTTTCATTAATATTTACTCTAGAAATTTTTCCTTCTACAGTTTTATCCCATATTATTTTTTTATCTTTTATTAAATATACTCTATTTTCACCTTTTTCTGCAATTACTACGTAGTTGGCTTCAGATGAAAAAATTGGTGAACTTATATCAATTTTTAGATTTTCAACCTCTTTGCCAGATGAATTATATAATTTAAGACTACTATTTTCCAAAACTGCTACATAATTGTAATATGCATATGTATGTATGTTTTTTTCCGTACTTATACTTATATAAGGCAAATTGTCTGATGTTACACTTTTTAATAATACATATTTATCCATGAAATTCCTAAAATTTGCATTTGATATATAAATTACACTTACTGTACTTATAATTATTACTAGTAAAACTACTACAATTGCTATAGTTACTTTCTTTTTATTTAAGGATTTTTTTTCGTCTAAATTATTATATTGCCTATATTCTAATAATTTCATATACATTCCTCTTTTGATTTATTCTTTATACCACATTTATACCAGTTTTTGCTATTTTTTGCAAGATGTTATTTGAAAAAAAGGTAAAATAAGAATTGATATTTTCTGCTATTGCAATTAGCCAGTCAAAAACTAGAATTATGTAAAAAGACTTTTCTAACTTTGCACCCACTATACAATATAAACTGTTAGGTTGTAATAATTAATAGTATAATTTCAAATAAGCCTATTATTCCTAGTATAGGGTATAATAAGTTAACTAGTAAAGAGAAACTAATTTGAGATAAAAATATACCTAAAAAACACATTATACTTAAATTTTTATTAAATGATTTTTTGTTTTTGCTACAATTATTTAAGAAACCGCAACCTGCTGATATTGCTGTTGTAAATATTGATATACCAATCATTATTATGTATGAATATTGGTACAAGCTTCCATATTTTTTTACTATTTCAATTATAGGCATTTCCAAACCAAATATTTGACTATTACCTTGTAATAATAAATTATAAATTGCAAAACTTAAAATTATAAGTAATATGCATGTAACTATTGAACAAACAAAACTATTTTTTCTATTTCCAATAAAATTTTTTAAAGGTATTAATACAGGAATTAATATTATGCAGTTGTAACACGAATATAGTATGCTTTTAAATATTGCAATATATGGAGTTATATTTGTGGAATATGCTGTTGAAATCGAATTTATTTGTGTGGCAAATATATCTGCTGTACTTAGTAAAAATAGTGTATTTGATAATTTTGATGTGTTTAACAAAATATTATTTTTCATTGAAATATATATAAAAAACACTATTAAAATTGGAATAAGAAAATTGCTTATTTTTATCAAACCATTTATGTTTTTCAAAAAAACAAAATAGCATAGACATATAATTATTAAACTCCCTACAATTTTATTTATACAAAATTCTTGTTGCAAAAAGCTTGAAAATCCTGATATCATTATATAAAATGTAATAATTAAAAATATATTTACTATATAATTAAGCACTTCAGGAATATTAGTTTTTTTTGTATGTTTGTTGAGTAATTTATTTTTTAAACTATTTCCAATATATTCACAAAATTCTTTGTATGTATTTACATTTGAATTTAAACATATTTTAAAAACTTTGTGTATAACCAAACTGATTACTGTACTAGAAATGCATATTCCTAATATTCCAAACTTTTGATAAATAAAGAAAAATGAATATATTTCCTTGCCTGAAGCAAAGCCTGCACCTACTAGTGTTGCAATTATTACAAATACTATTTTTATTGTGTTTTTTATATCTTTCATAAATTTCATTTCCTCCTTGTAGAGTTTATGAAACATTTAGAAATTTCATACATGAAAACACATTTTAAAGTAGAGGTTGTACAATCTACAGTGTTTTATAGCTTAAAACAAAAAACTATCCAATATGCTAAGAATAATATTTTTATTTTATTTTGTAATGATTTTTGATTTTTTGTGTAATGAATTTCACACTTTGAATTTAATTTTTTTGATTATAAATTTTTCAGACTTTTTTAAGCATTAAATTTAAATAATATGTTTATATAATTGCAGAAATCAAATTTTTACAGTTAATATTAAATCATACAACCACTTAAACTACAACAAAAATCGTACATCAAATTATTGCAAAATCCGACAAAAGTTACACAAATATCTGTCCCAATTGGACATTTTTGTCCAATAATAAACATCCCCCAATAACAAAAAGCAAAAAAATATTGACTTTTATACAACACCATGATTTAATATTGATTATAAAAATTTGATTTCAATAATCTATTAAATATTTTTATTTTAATGAATTCAATAAAAATTTTAAATTCAAAAAATCTAAAATCAAAGTGTAAAAATTCTATACACAAAATTTTCAAAATAATTGAAACAAAACAACAAATATGCTAGAATAGAGGTGATAAATGAATACAATATATAAGCCAACAAATGACTACATGTTTAAGCGTATTTTTGGTCATAGAAAAAATAGTGATTTACTAAAAGATTTATTAGAAGGAATATTGCCTGATATAAAAATAGAAAGCTTAGAAGTCAAACAACAGGTATCACTTGAAAAACAAATTATGTCTGATAAACTTGGAATACTTGATATAGTAGCTACATTAAATGATAAAACTATAGTCAATATTGAAATGCAAGTTAAAGATTATAATAATACAGTTGATAGATCTTTATTTTATGATGCAGGGCTATTTCACGAAAGTTTAAAAGAAAAGGAGGATTATTCAGAGATACCAAGAATAATTGGAATTTGGATATTAAACTATAATATTTTTGATGTAGGACCTTTTCATGAAAGAGCAAGATTAAAAAGAGATTACGAAGATATTCTTCTAACAAATAAAGTAGAACTTCACTATATTCAATTACCAAAATTCAAAGAAAAATGTAAAGGAATATCAAGCAAGCTAGAAGAATGGCTAACATTTATTGTAAATGATAGTTTGGAGGAAATCAGTATGATTAATAATGAATATGTAAAAAAAGCTGAAGAAGAATTGGAATATTTAAATAGTGATGAAGAAGAAAAAGAGCTTGCCAGATTAAGAGAAAAAGCAATTCGCGATGAAGCAGCTGCTATGGCTGGTGCTATAAGAAGAGGTAGAGAAGAAGGAAAAGCAGAGGGATTGGCAGAAGGAAAAGCAGAAGGACTAGAAGAGGGTAGAGCAGAAGAGAAAGCCGAAATTGCGAAAAAAATGTTAGAAGAAAATATTGAAATTGAAACTATAATTAAATTAACAGGCTTAACAAAAGAAAAAATTGAAAACCTGTAAATAATTAATCATTACAAAACTGATAGTATAACAATGTAATATGAAATCAAATTTTTATAATAAAACAAGAATCCTATTTTATGGCATATGAAGTAGGATTCTTGTTTTATTTTTTAATACATTTTTCTATTGACATTTACACAAAATCACTCAAACATCTGTCCCAATCAGACATTTTTGTCCAATAATAAACGTCCCCAAATTAGGGCTCAGAGCTACGAAGACAAAGTGTGGCACGCGAACCATAATTGTAGCCGGTATTGGTCGAATAATAGCTACTGCGCGTACTAGCAACATAGGTGTTAGTAGTACTGAAGTAACCGCCACGAAAAGCACGAAAGTAGGTAGTGTACGCCTCTTGTGTCCACTCTACCAAGTTAGCACTCAAGTCAAAGATATTATTCATCACATCAACTCCATAAGCTCCTGTTTTCGCCGGACTACCACTATGATTTCCTGTTCTTTTATATATCATATTTGCTTCATTTCCTTTTGCTGCCCAATTTAACATTGCATCATATTGAGAACCCCAAATCATACTACTTACAACTGTTGTTGACCTATAATATGGATTTCTTGTATTTCTATTACTATCTTGCTTATTATACATTCCATACCACCTATTTCCATAATTTGAACCTGTTTCTGTTCCAGCTCTTGAATCCATTGCAGTTGTATTTATCTTACTTCCAATAACTCCTGATGTTAAACTTGTTTCAAACCTTCCAATATAAAATCCGCCATATTCTTTTACACTTTTTACCATATTTGTATATTGTTCATTCATATATTGTCCCATTTCTGTTGGGCTTGAAAATCCGCAAATATCTTTATAATATGCACTTACTGAATCATATTGATTATTACTTGCCTGGAACACCCACGAATAATTTGCTGCACCAGTTACTAAGCTTGGTTCTCTATATGATGAATTTCCTAATTGATGTGCAGGTTTTCCACTACTTACACTTGACATTTTTGAACCAGTTGAATAACTACTACTATAATTATACCTTATACTTTCAAAATATTGCTCATCTGTTGATTCACTATATCCATTTTGATATTGTACCATTGGTTTATATGTATCTGTTCCATCTGTTTTTACTGTTGTTCCATTATATACAACACTATCTTTATCAACTGGAACCCATACAAATTGGTTACCATTTGAATCTTGAACAACCAAACCTGTTGATATTTTATTTATTGAATTTGATACTCCAACACTAAAATCCTTAGGGATATATGCTGTATCACCGTTTTCATCAGTATATAAATAATATATATCTGTTGCAGTTGTACTGTTTTTTGCAGAATATTGTTCATATGTTTCAAATGTTTCTAATTCTGTTATTGTAACAACTTTATAATATGAAATATTTCCATTTCCGTCATTTATTCTAGCATATACTGTATCACCTACTGATAAGCCTTTTACAGTACTTGTTGCGTCTTTTGTCCATGTTCCATTTACATTAAATGTTCCACCTGTTTTTACTATTTGATATTGTACATAATATCCTTGTTTTTCATATGTTGATGATATTCCTAAATATAGTCTACCATCTCCATTTGAACCATATACTCTTGTTGTTAAGATTTCTTCTATTCCATCCATTATATTTGTTGTTACTGTTTGTACTGGTAATTCTGAGCTTATATTTCCTGCTTTATCTTCTACTGTCGCTTTTACATAATATGTTGTGTTTTGTGTTAATTTTTCAAATGTATATGAATTTCCCCAACCAGTATATTCTGTAAAGTTTGTTCCATCTGTACTTATGTAATAATGATATTTTCCTATTCCTGAATTTTCATCTTTTGCTTTTGTTTTTAAAGTAATACTATTTGTTGCAGGTATTGGTTCACCATATTTTTCTATTGTTGGTGGTATTGTATCATTTTGTTTATTTAAATATAGTGTCATTCGTGTACCTATAAAATTATATGATGTACCATAATTAGTTATTGACCAGCCACTTATACTAGTCATTTTATTTGTTCCAGGATATGAACTGCTTTTATAAAAATATCCACCTCTTACCATATTCTGTGTTGTACTATATGACCCTTGTGTTAATTCCATAACATTTCCACCTAAATCATATATATTATTTGTTAGATCATCTATATTGGTTCCAGATAAATCTGCTGTTGTTGCTGTTTTATGATTTCCAAGTGTTGTTGAAAATAGTTTTTCTTTGTTATCTGTTTTGTTCAATATCCAATTTAACATAGCATCATACTGTGCATTCCATATCATACTACTTGTTACTGATGAATTATTATAATATGGATTTTTCTCATTTCTATTACTATCTTGATAATAAATCATTCTATATTCTCTTTGTTTTTCATCTGAATTATCTAATACTTTTTTATTCGCTTGTGACTGTGCTACTGCTGTATTTGCCGAAGCAGTAGAATCTACTGATGTTTCGTATCTTCCTACATAAAACCCTTTATAATACTCAATACTATCTATCATATTTTTATATTCTTCATTTTTATATTTTCCGAATTCTATTGCACTAGAAAATTTTAAATAATTTTTATAATATCCTAGATATGCATCATATGAACTTCCTGTTATTTCTGCTAAACTCTCTAAATCCCATGTATATCCATCATCTGCACTACCCGTTAATATACTTGGTTCTCTATAATTTGCATTTCCTAATTTGTAAGAACTACTTACATATGATAAAGATTTGGCTGATGTGTTGAATAAATAAATCAAACTTTGATAATACTCTGTACTATTATCCTGATATATTGCCATTGGTTTATATGTTGATGTACTAGATGTACTTGTTGGATATGTTGTTCCATTTGCCAATGCATTCTCAACAGGCACCCATACAAATTGATTTCCTAATTCATCCTGAATTACCAAACCATTTTCAACTGTATTAATATATTTTGAAGTACCAACACTAAATCCTGCTGGAATATAAGCTATATCACCATTTACATCTGTGTATTTTTGTGTTTCTGAATATATATTTGAAAATGTTTCCAAACCAATTACATTTACAGCCATATATGGTGTTATATTTGTTCCATCACTTAAACGTGCATAAATTATATCATTTTCATATAATCCTTCTACAATATCTCCTGTTACCCATGTTCCATCTTCTGTTATTTGTGTATATATTCCATTTGCCTCATCTGCTGTTTTTCCTGCATCTATTGCATTTTGTCCTAATACTATTTGATATTGTATTTTATAGTTATTATCTGCGTAATCTTCCCTTACACCTAAATTAACTATACCATTACCATCAGCGGAACCTGTTACACTTATTACATAAATTGCTCCTTCTTCTAATGAAACACCTTCTGTTACTACTTCTTGTGTTAATGCAACACTCATATTACCCTTATTATCTTCTGCTTGAACTTTTATGTAATATGTTGAGTTTTGTGCTAATCCTGTGTATATGTGTTCTGGGCTGTAACTTGTTTCTGTTTTCCATGTTTTGTTATCTGTACTTATTGAATAATGATATTTTGCAATACCAGAGCCTATGTCTTTTGCAGATACTTTTACAGTTATATTGTTATTTCCTGGTTCTACTGAACTTATTTTAATTTCTGGTGATGTTGTGTCTTCTGAATCATTTATATATAGTGCCATTCTTGAACTATATGCTAATCCTGCAATATTGGGAGTTGCCACATATCCTCTTGTTGTTGCATTTGCAGATTTACTTTTATCAAATGAACTTCCTCTACTTACTCTAATATTTGTACTATATACTTCTTGTGTCCATTCATAATCATTTGCCATTAAATCATAAATATTATTTATAACATCATTACTATAACTTCCTGTTAGTGTTTGGCTATTTGTTCTATTTCCATATGTTGTTGCCTGTAATTTAGATTTGTCTAAACCTGTTAATACCCAGTTTAACATACTGTCATATTGTGAACCCCATATCATATTACTTACTACACTTTGAGTTTCATAATATGTATTATTTGAATTTCTGTTACTGTCTTGATTTAAGTATAAATTATACCAGTTTAAATTTGACATTGGTGTTTTGCCTGATTTTGATTGTACTGCATTTCCATTTATAGATGTTTCATATCTTCCTATGTAGAATCCACCAAAATTGTTTGTACTATTTACCATATTTGTGTATTCTTTATTTATATAATTTCCGTATTCTTGTATATCTGAAAATCCTAGTACATCTGAATAATATTCTGTACTTGCATCATAATTTGTTCCTGTTGGTTTATTTACATTCCATGTATATCCATCTGCTGAACCTGTTATTAAACTTGGTTCTCTAAAGCTTGATTTTCCAATACAAGTATTACTTGTATTTCTATATGATTTTACACCGTTATAACTATAAACTATGCTCTCATAATTACTTGCACTACCACTTTGAGCTACCGACATTGGTTTATAATATGTAGTTGCACTACTTGTACTTGTTGGTATTGCCGTTTTACCATGTATATATATAGCCTGATTTACTGGTACCCATACAAATTCATTTCCATCTAAGTCTTTTAAAACCATACCTTTTGATATTGTTGTTTCATCACCTGAACCCGAAGTACTTGAGCCAGATGAACTTGTACCTGAAGCACCTGATGTTCCTGAACCTGATTTACCTGAAACCATAAACCCTGCTGGTATTACTGCTGTATAATTTTCACCATCAATATAAGTTCTATTTTGTGCATAGCTTGTGTTCACCTCTGCTTTATCTTGTGTAATCATTGTTGCTGTGTTTAAACATTGTGTAACATTTCCACTGCTATCTCTTACTAGAACTTTAACTTTGTAGGTTGTATTTAATTTTAACTCATCTTTATTTAACGCTTTTAACCACTTATTTGAAACATCTGCCATATCATTCCAGTTTGTGCTTGTACTTATTAATTTGTATTCAGAATCTTCATTTGCTTTTGCATAATAGTTATATGTTTCTGTTCCTGAAATTTCTTTTTGTATATCAACTTTTATTTTATCTGTTCCAATTTCATATGCTAATATATCAAATGTTGATGTTCCATATCCTAATTGTGATAGTTCTGTTTCTGTATATGTTTTCTTTGCTGGATTTTTTACTTCGTAATTATAATAAGTTTTTGCTCCATTACTTCCATCTGTTACTCTTGCATATAGAATATCTCCATCTTTCAAAATTAATTTTGCTGTTTTACTATTTGTTGTACCATTTTCATTATTTGAATTTTCACCATTTTCTGTATTGCTTGTTCCATTAGCACTTGTTTCGTCAATATCATCAACTGTTCCAAGCCCCATAACTGTTCCTGATGTTATTGTTTCACCTTCCCAGTTTTCTTGTGCATTAAATGTTTTTCCATCTTCTATTTCTTCTGCTGTTAATACCTGATATTGCATATTATACAAAGCTCCTGTTTCATCTGTTGCTTCTGTATTTACTGTTACAACATATTTTCCATTACTCCAGTAACCATCTGTAAATGTTATTTCTCCTTGTAGTTCTAATGTTTGTGCTTCTTGATCTTCTATTTTTCCTATATTTCCACTTTTATCTGCTATTTCTACTTTTATATAATATGTTGTGTTATCTTTTAAATTTTCAAATGTATGTGTTGTAGCTGTTTTTTCTATTGCTGGTTGATATTCTATTTTGTTTGTTGCCAAATTTTTTGTTCCTATGTAATATTTGTAATTTTCTGTTAATCCTGAGCCTTGCTCTATGGCTGTTACATTTACTGTTATATTTTTTGTTGTTGATGATGTTGTTAGTGTTAATTGTGGGGCTGTTTCATCTGCCCATATTGCATATAAAGTTATTGTTTGGTTGTTTGTTGTTGTTAAATTTTTTATTTGTGCTTCATCTACGTATACTATTCTATTGTCATTTAAATCATTTCCTGTTTCACTTGTATTTCCTTTGTTTTCATCTTGATTATCACTACCTGCATTCAAACTTTCTTCTGTTGCCCAGCCTTTAAATGTATAACCTGTTTTTGTAAATGTATTTTTACTTAATTTTTGTGCTACATCATATATGAATGTTTGATTTGCCATTGTTCCATTTCCACTGTTTGCATCAAATATTATTGTGTATTTATTAGCTGTTTTGCTTGCTGTTGCTGTTAATGTTAAGTTTTCTGCTGGCATTATTATTTGTGTATGTTTTTTTGTATAGTCATATTCTGTTCCTAATTCTGAAGTTGATGCTGTTTCCCATCCTGTATATTTATATGTGTATCCTGGTAATGATTCTATTGTTGCATTTATTTCTACTGTTGCTCCCCATTTTATGTTTTTTGTTATTGTTATTGGAGCTGTGTTATCCACATTTTGTTCATTTTCTGTGGATAACTCAGTTTCTATAATGTTGTTTCCGCCTGATATTGTTAATGCAAATTTATTTCTGTTGTAGTATACATTTACTTTTGTTGTTCCATCTGCTTTTATTACTGTTGATGTTGTTATATCTGTTTTGGATATTGTACAGTTTGCTAATTCTATATCTACATTTGATACTGTTATTTGTGAATTTGTTGTTCCTGCTAATGTTTTTGTGCTATATAGTGTGTATTCACTGTTATTTGCATTTTCTAAGTAGTAATTTACTGTATATGGTGTTTGATTGCTTTCTTCTCTTGTTGCTTTTGCTGTTAATGTTATTTGTGTTCCTTCTTTCATTGCTGGCCATGTTTTGTTTTGAATTGGGTTTTCTGTTACATTTTCTATTACTACCACATTATTACTTTCCCATTTATCAAAGTTTGTTAAATATCCTTGTGCATATTCTACTGTTGCTGTTATGTCTGGAATTGTTTCTCCATAGTAGTATTTTTTGTTGTTTATTTGTGTAATGGTTGATATATATGAACCTTTTGCTGTTGTTAAATATCCATATGTTCTTGCATAATATATTGCTATTTGTAGTGTTCCATCTGGTTTTATAGTTGCATTTGTTACTATTTTTCCATCTACTTTTGTTTCTTTGTAATATATTCCGTTTGGTATGTTATATGCTGTTGATGTTTTTATTAATTTGTTTATATCTATGTTTGAATCTGTTGTTCCTGTTAGATTTTCTGTTTGTGCTAATGTATATATTCCTTTTGTGTTCATTACAAAATGTGCTACTTCGTATGGTGTATTTGTGTTTGCTGTCCATTGTGCATATAATGTTATTTGTCCGTTGTTTTCTGATACTAAATTTATTACTTCTTGACTGTTATTATAATATTCTATTATTGAATTTTGATTTTCTGTATTACCAGTATCATTTGAGTTACCTGTTTCACTGCCTTCTTCCATATTATTTGCACTATTGCCACTATTTGTTGGATTAGCTACTGTGCACCATCCTGCGAATGTGTATCCTGTTTTTTTGAATTTATTTGCACTTATATTTGTTGATACATCATATGTACATACTTGTGTATCCATTGTACCTATTCCTGTGTTTGAATTAAAGTTTATTCTGTATATATTTGCTGTCCATTGTGCATATAAGTTTACTATTCCATTTACTGTTTGCGTTAAGTTTTCTATTTCTTGACCATTGTTATATGTTGTTCCTGTTCCATCTGGTTTTGTGTTCCAGTTTTTAAATGTGTACCCTATTCTTTGGTATTCGTTTTCTGATAGTCTTGCTTTTGTATTATATTCATATTTTGAGTTTTCCATTGATCCTGTTGTTGTTTCTGTTGGTGCATTTTGGTTGTATATTACTGTGTATTTGTTTTTTGTCCAGATGGCATATAGTGTTATTGTTCCATTTGGTGTTGTTGCTAAATTTGATACTTCTTCTTTGTCTTTATATAGTTTTGCACCTGTTGTATTTTGTGAATTTTCTTCTGTTGTTCCTGTTGAGCTTGTTGTACCTGAAGAACTTGTAGAACCTGTCGTACTTGCAGAACTTGTGGCATCTTCTGATTTCACAACATAATTTGCATCTGTACTCCATCCCACAAATGTATACCCTGTTCTAGTATATACATTTGCTCTTAATGCTTTTGCAACATCATATGTGAATACTTGATTTGTCATTGTTCCTTTTCCGCCATTAGCATTAAACTCTACTGTATAACTATTTGCACTCCATTGTGCATATAATTCAATTCTTCCTCCATTTTCTGATGTTAAGTTTAATACTTGTTCTTTATTTGCATAACTTGTGTCTGTTCCATCTTCTGATAAATTCCATCCTGCAAATATATATCCTTCTCTTGTTAGTGTATTTTCTTGAATTGCTTGTGTTTCATCGTATTTCAATTTTTGCACTGGCATTGCCCCGTGTCCGCCATTGGCATTGATAATTATTGTATACTCATTTGGTAACCATTGTGCATATAGCATTAATGTTCCATTTGGTGTTGGTACTAGATTTTTAACTAATTGCTCATTTGTGTATTTTGTTCCTGTTCCATCTTCATTTGTATTCCAACTTTCAAATGTATATCCTGTTTTTGTGAATTTATTTGATGTTAGTTTTTGTTCTACATCATACACGAAATTTTGGTCTTCCATTGTTCCTGTTCCTGTGTTTTCTTTGAATATTACTGTGTATGTATTTACTGTTTTTTCTGCTATTGCGGTTAATTCTACATTTTGTTTTGGCATTATTACTGTTGTTTGTGGTTTTTCTGGATTGTATGGTGCTCCTAAGTCTGATGGTGTTAGTGTTGTTGATGTACCTGTTGTTCCTGCTATTCCTGATGTTTCTGTTGAAGTTATATTCCATTTTTTAAACTTATTTGTATATCCGTCAACACTTTCTTCAACTGCCTCAATTGTTACTGTCTCTCCCCATTTATATTTTGTTTTCATTTTTGTTTTTGATTGTTCAAATACATTTTCTCCATTTTCTGATGTTATATTACTACTTGTTCCTGTTGAAAGTCCTGTTGATTTTACTTCTCCTATGTTTTCCCCTGCTAATGTTGTTAGTGTATATCTTTCTCTTGCATAATATAAATATACTTTGGTTGTTCCGTCTTCTTCTATTGTTACATTTGACACATGTTCTCCATTGGGTGTTGTTGTTCCATATATGTAATTTGCATTTGGTATGTCTATTGCTATATTGCTTAATGTTAACTCTGAATCCGTATTCTTTTGGTATATGTTACTTGAATATAATGTGAAATTATTATCATTTGCATTTTCTAGATAATAATATGCTGTATAATTTGATTTGCTTGCTTCCGGCTTTGTTTGAATTCCTGTTACTGTTACATTTGCTGTTATTGTTTTTCCCATTGATTCACTATCTAGCAAGTCATTTTCGTAAATTTCTTTTTCTGTGTTTCCTGTTTCTGAAGGCCAATTCCAGTAAATTCTTATGATTTTTTCATTGTCTATTTCCGCCAATGGAATAAAACCGTTTATTACAAGTTTTCCGTCTTCTATTGGAAGTTCTACAGTATGATTTTCATCTAGATAAAAATGCATATTTACTGGGTTGTTTTCAAAATTTGCATTTATTATATAATTAATAGCAACTTCGCTTCCTGCACCATTTAACTTTATATCAAAATGTCCGCTAGTTCCAGGTGCCACTTTGTCTTCTTTTACAGTAACATTTGCATCAATTGTATTTACTAAATTAAAAGTTTCTGCACCTTGTTCAGAATCATTTACTCTAAAGCTCCATTTGGCTATCTCTGATTGAACATTTTCTTCAAATACATTTGTGTATTTTGCCCATGCAAGTACTGTTATTGCTAAAACTGTTATTATTGCAATTAACATTACTATTATTTTAGCCTTTTGCTTTTTCATATGTATACCTCCCATTTCTTTTGAATCTATTTATTTTGTTTTTTTATTTGTGTTTGTATTTAAGTTTTTGTTTGTATTTTTCTTGTGTTTTTTCTTAACTATATATTTTTATTTATACTTTTATTTTAACAATATAATATATAATGTCAATGTGCTATTTTCGGTAATTTTTCTATGTGTTTACGGAAATAATATTTACAGTTTTTTTTACATTTTTATGTCTTTTTCTACATATTATAAAAAAGAAATGGCTTAAGATTAAATTTTCAAACTAACTTTTTAGTGCTTTTCCTTTGTTCCGTAAGAATTACATTTTTATAATACTCCTTTCGTATGTTCATTTTGTATGAAATATTTGTACAATTTTAAGTATCACTTATTATTCTATAATATCAAAATACACAAATCAAATCAAAAATTTTTACATTATCCGTCTCAACATTCTATGACAATATTAAGAAGTTAATTAACAAACATTTTTGTTCTACTCAGAACAAAAATGTTCAGTAATAAACATCCAAAATAGGACATAAACTTTACAAAGAGGTGAAACATATGTCATACATATATCCTATTTTTATCTCATTTATACTAGTCTTCATTTCCGAACTAGGAGACAAAACTCAACTACTAGTCCTATCTTTTTCATCCAAAACTAAAACCCAAAACATTTTATTGGGTGTTGCTATAGGCTCACTTTTTAGTCATGGTATTGCAATTGCTTTTGGTAGTACTCTTGGTATATTGAATAATCAAAGTCTTCAACAAATAGTTAAATTCATTACATACATTACATTCATAATTTTTGGTATATTCTCTTTTTTGTCTATTAGTAAAACAGAAAATGATGATTCAAATAAATTTATTGACAAGATAACAAATTTAAAATTAAATTATACACTTATAATTGCGTTTTCTATAATAATAGGAGAACTTGGTGATAAAACATTTCTAGCATCAATTGGTTTAGGTATACAATACCCTACATACAAAATTTCTTTAATACTAGGCGCTATTCTTGGCATGGTTATAAGTGATTTACTAGCAATATCATTTGGTAAGATTTTTTTAAGCAAAATATCAGATAAAGGGATACAAGTATTATCTGGAATTTTGTTCATAATCTTTGGAATTTTAGGCTTTTTCAGTTGATTTTTATGTTAAAATATTGTATTATATATATTAGCAAAAATAAAAAATGAAAGGAATATACTAGTATAAAACTAATATATAATGGTACTAAAAATGACAAGTAAACAAAGAGCTTATTTAAGAGGATTAGCAAATAGTATTGATGCAATATTTCAAGTTGGGAAGTCAGGTATTACAGAAAATCAAATACAACAATTAAAAGATGCTTTGGGAGCACGTGAATTAATTAAAATATCTGTTTTGGAAACTGCACCTTTAAACGCAAGAGAATTAGGGGAAGAAATTGCAAATTTAACAAATTCGACTTTAGTTCAAACTATTGGAAATAAAATAACTTTATTTAAGCAAAGAAAAAAAGATAGTAAAATCACCTTGCCTAATTATAATCAATTTTAACCAATTATGATTAATTCTAACTAATTATAATTGATTCCGACTAATTATGATTAATTCAAATTATTTTTATTAATTTAAAATTAAAACTACTCTTAAAAATATAATTCTTTAACATAATTTTCAAACTAATTTCAAAAAGCAATAGAACAATTCTTTTCAACAATGTTCTATTGCTTTATATTTACTCATATCTCTTTTGTACTTTTTTAACTATTAACATTCAATATTTATTATATGCAATAAAATTCAATAACTGCCAATACTCAATAATAACTAATTTTTAACTCTATAAAACTACCTTATTATACACATATCCCAACTTTTTAAATATTTCTTCTTCCCTATTTGTGCAAGTTAAAATTATTACTTGTTTATCACCATAATTTTCTGCCAGATACTTTAAAATGTTTTCTAATCTATAATCATCATAATAAGCAAAAGCTTCATCTAAGATTACAGGCATATTTTCACTTGAAACTTCTGTATTCATAGATAATCTTAAAGATAAGTATAATTGATCTATAGTACCCAAGCTTAATTTTTCTGCTGAAACATATTCTCCTGAATTTAACTCAACCATTAAACCACTTTCATCACTTATCGAAACTTTATCATACTTTCCATTTGAAATTTCGGCTATATTTTTTGATAAATCACTTGTGAATTTAGGTGTTACAATATTTTTCATCTTTTCATAAGCACTCTCTAATACCTGTTTTACAACAATCATAGCATTATTTTTTTTCATTAGCTCTTCGTAATCTTCCTCTGTAGTAATTAACTCTTCTTCTATATTGGCTAAATCCTCTAATTGAGGCATAATATTATCTTTACTTAATTCTATTCTATGTAGTTCTAATTTTCCTTCATTTATTTTATTTGAAATACTTTCTATTTGATAATTAATATCTTCAAAATTTAATAATTTATTAATTTCATAAACATCAATTTTATTTCTATATGTATTTTTTAACTTTTCCTTTTCTATATTTTTTAAGTTCTTAATTCTCTCTCTAGTTTCTTCCATTATTTTTAATTGTTCTCTTTTATCTTTTTCAAACACTTCAATCTTTGCATTAACAATATTAATTTCTTCTAATACTTTTTTATTTTTTTCGAAAATTACAAGCTTTTTATTTTCCTCTATTTTTTTGTTAAGAACTTTCTTATTTTGCTTAATAAATTCCTCTTGTTTTGCTTTGTTTTTTTCTGTTACATAAAAAACTGGTATTAGTATAAATGCTAAAATCCCTAAATATTTTAGTATATTATCTTTTAAGAAAATAAACAATAAAGCATTTATTAAGATGATTACTAATGTCATTATTATGTATTTTCCAGTTTTAATTTTTATTTTAGTTTTTTGTTCTTCCTCAATCGGTTCTAACGCTTGGATTTTCTCATTATAATCTTTTATTAAAGTTTCTTCACTTTCTATATCATTATCATCCAAAATATGATTTTTCTCGTTTATTAGCTCAAGAATTTCTCTTTCATCCTTTTTTATTAAGCTCACATTGTACTGTAATTTCTCAGTTTCAAAAACCTCATTTTCGTTTATTTTTTTTACATTTTTTAATATTTCAATTTTGATTTCATCTTGTTTTATTTGTTCTTCAATATCTGTTTTTCTTTCTTCCAAATCATATTTTATATATTTATAATTCTTCAACTCATGCTTTTTATTTTTTAAATCATTTAATTTATTTTGGGCAATATTTATAGGTTTTCCTTGACTTCTATATGTTCCAACTTCATCTAATTGTTTTTTATAAAGTTTTTCCAATGCCTTTTTATATGAAACATTATCTTCACCAGTACCAGCAATATTAGCTATTTTTTGTATTAATACATTTTGCGAATTTTTTTCGAGCTTTACCTCTTGTTGCATTGAAGCAATTGTTGATAAAAATGTTTGTTCATCAACTTTTGTTTGTTCATAAAAAAATTGATTTCCTAAATTTTTATCTATAGTAAATTTTTTAGAGATATCTTCTAAATTACTATTATATATTTTAGGATTTTTTTTACCAAATTCCCTATAAACTTCATATTGTTCTGCATTATCTAATTGGTACTTTATTTTACCAGAAAACTCCTCTTTTCCCCATGGTTTATATCTATCATAATCAGAATATTCTCTACCCTTTTTATTTTTAGAAGTACCATAAAAAATATTTATAATAAACTTAAGAAGTGTAGATTTTCCAGCTTCATTTCTTCCATATATTAAATTTATATTATCTGATAATTCTATATCTTTATTTTCTAAATTACCATACGAATTTATCTTTATATTTTTTATCTTCAAGTATTATCACTCCATTATTTTGTATTAATCTTTAATTTATTTTTTGTTATAATTCACAATATGATATTTAATTTAGTTAAGCTTTCTTTATTGGACCAAACATTTTTGTTTGGCAAAACAACTTCAATATTAACATTGTGAACTTTAATTGTATACAGGTATATAAAACATTTTATTTATCTAAAATCTCAAAACCTATCTCTAGAGCATTTTCTAGTATTTCCTCATCATCTGGATTTTCATTCATTTTCTCTAATATTTCTTTAACAAACAATCCTTTTAATGTATTTTCATTTGACAATTTTTCTAAATCGTAATTCATTTTAGTATAATCTTTAATTTTAATAATATTTGAATTCACAATTAATTTATTTAATTTGTATAAGTCAATTTCAAAATTTCTTTTTCCAATCAAAGAAATTTTATAATATATATTTTGATTAAAATCTATGTTATTTATCTCAGTTGCTAATTCATCTAAATCTAACATATTAGTCACATCAATTTCTCTAATTACAAATTCTTTATTATCAACTGGAACAAATTCCAATTCTAATTTTCCTTTTTCTATATTTCCAACTATCATTCCATGTTTACCCAATTCATCAAACCCTAAAGAAACTGTAGAACCCGGATACACAATATTTTGGTTAGGTTTTGTATTATAATCTAATTTATGAATATGACCTAATGCGACATAATCAAACCCTTTTTCAATAAGTAATTTTTCTGAAATAGGGTTATATTCTTTTTCTAATGTATTTGATGCATTTAAACTTCCATGTGCAACTAATACATTTATTTTTTCTTTATTTTTTATTTGCGTATTTTCTAAATCATTATTTGTATAATAAAAATCATCAAAACCATATCCATAAATATCAGCATCTTCTGTTTGAAAAACTGATAATTTAGAAACAAATATATGCACATTTTCATTCCAATAATATTTATTATAAAATGAATTTTTTAAATATGGGTCATGATTTCCTGGTGAAATGAAAACCTGGGTATTTGGTATTTGTGCAAACAAATTATTAATATATTCTATAGTGCTTAATCTTATATATTCATGCTCATAAAAATCTCCTGATATAAATAAATATGGGATATTATTTTCTTTTATATAATTTATTATTTTATTAAAAGCCTGTCTTTGGTCCAATCTACGAACATCGCCTAAACCAGCCTTATTTGTTAATGATGTAAATGATGTATCAAAATGCATATCTGCTATATGTACAAATTTCATATTTTACTTCTCCTTAGTTTTAATTCTCTATATTTTATATCACAAATTGGTAGCTTAAGTCAATAGTATTTTACGAACTCATGTTTCATTTTTATCATCTATTACCACACCAAAATCATCATCCACACCCCAGTAGAGGTAGGTCAAATAAAATATATTAAAATGCAGTGGATGCGCAGTTTTGGAGCGTGAGAACCTACACATTTTAACACACCCAAACGACCAGCAAAGAAACGGATTTTTAATATATTTTATTTGACCGGACAATTTCAAAAGCCTAACCCAAAAAATATAACAAAAATCCATAAATTTGAATTTTGAAAAATTCAAATTTATGGATTCCCCTACTCATCAACCAAAGGTCCAAACAACTCATCAAATTTTGCCTCTAATTCTTTCTGTACATCTAAATCAGAAGGTCCACTTTCCTCAACAATTGGCATTTGAAAATCTTCATTATCATTCTCGATTTCCTCATCAAATAAATCATCCAAAGATTCAACTTTCAAATCATTTCCACCTGATTGAGTTCCTGGCTGATACGGATTATTCGGATTAAATTTTCTCCAAACTCCTCTATCACCAACATCAAAATCATTATGGTCTAACTTGATTTTATTCATTTCTTTAATCATATTTGTTTTAAAATACCAAAATTTATGTGCTTTAATTGGTTTTAAACCTTTTTCGAAAATTATACATAAGTCATTATCCATTCTTCTTAATTCATCTGGTGTCATTAAAGCTCTTGCCATGATTTGGTCTGACTCACTTTTACCTGTTTTCTTTCCATGGCTATCTCTATTTATTGAATCACTTTTTCTACTTATTGTTTTTTCTCCTAATTCTTTTGAGAAATATTCAACTGTTTTAAATGAGTTACTTCCTAAAAATACATGTGTATCACAGTTACCTACTATAGTTTCATGTGATTTTTCATATATTGCTTCTAATTGATCCAAGTTTTGTAAAATAACACTAAATGAAATTTTTCTACTTCTTGATGTAGATATTTTTTTATCAAAATCTGGTATTTTTCCTATATTAGCAAACTCGTCTAATATAAAGAAACATGGTATTTTTAATTTTCCTCCATTTTTATCTGCAAAATCATATAATTGTTGTATCATTTGAGAGAAAAATATTGTTAATAAGAAATCATATGCTGTATGTGTGTCTGATGAAATAACATATAATGCAGTTTTCTTATTTGCTATATCTTCAAAATTAATTGTATCTGTTGATGTAACTTCTGCAATTTCTTTTGAATCAAATTTACCAAGTTTAGACTGTAATGAACTTAGTATAGAACTATATGTTTTTTCTGATGCAAGTTCAACAGATTTATAATACATCCTTGCTGGATGATCATATGGTAACACATTTATCATATCTGATAATAAGTTACTTCCACCATTATTGCTTGCTGCTCTTACCATTTCTGCACAACTTGCTAAATTTTGCTCTTCTGGTGGTCTTGCTGCTATTAAATAATATATTAATGCTTTTAATAACATTTCAGCCATATCGTCCCAATAAGGGTCTGATGAACCTCCTTCTGATTTTTGACCTTTTACTACTGTGTTTGCTATAACATCAACATCAAGTTCACTATTTATATGTGCTAGCGGATTGTATCCATCACTATTAGCTGGATTTACTAAATTTAAAACTTTTATATCATATCCATGTGATTTTAAATATCCTGCTGTATCATCATATAATTCACCTTTCGGGTCTGTAAATACATATGAACCAAGCATTTGATATGCATTTGGTTTTGAATATGTTGCTGATTTACCAGCACCAGAACCGTCCAACTATAAGAACATTAACATTTCCTGTTTTATCAATTGGTAAATAATTATCTTTTGCAAGTATTAATCCACTTTTTTTACTAAGTATTCTATATTGTTCTCCAGGTTGACACCAATCACTTGAACCATGTTCGATTTTATCATATGCACTCTTTGGCAAAGTTTTATATATTGCAACTATTACCAAAATAAAGTATGCTAATGAATAATATTTAATTCCTTCCATAAAATCATTTATATATGCATTTTCAAAAATTACTGTTATGGGGAATTTTAAAATATTATCAACTATATGTAAAGTTATTCCTTGAAGCCAAGTAATTCCTTCCATTCTAGCTTGAGTAATAGTATATGTTATAGGTGCAACAAGTAGTATGGCTATTATAATCCATACTACTATATATACTAAAATATTCTTTTTAAACTTCTCCATGAAACTTTTAAATTTATTCATAAAGTTCCCTCTTTTCTCATGTGTTTAGTATTAAATTTTCCTAAATTTAATATTTATTTTTTAACAAAATTATGTTTGGAATTTTAATGTTTTTACGCACTGCTCTATTATATTTTATACATGCTATGATGTTAATTTTATACTTTTATGTGTTTTTCTATTATCTTTCTTCTATATTTTTATCTGAATCTAACACTTTACCTGTTTTATCATCAATTCTTTTTGTTATTTGTCCATTTTTATCAAGTACTTTAGTATATGTACCTACTGATATAGCTAGTTCATCCATTTGTTTAGTATATATTTTTGCATATTCTGGATCCATTTTTAATGTATATTCCTTATCCTTTAAAACTGCTCTAAATGGTCCCATTACTAATTTGATTTTTTCAACTTCTTTAATTTTTTCAACTTCCTTTTCAAATGAAGCTAATTTTTTTGATGAATTTGCACTTGCACTACTCATCGCAATTCTCCTCTCTCATACTTAAATTTCTAAATTCCTTTAGATTTTTTATCTTCCCTTATTTCAAAAGCAAAATAAGATTTCTGTGGTTCTAGCATTATTTTACCTTTGACTTCATTTGTTTCTTTATCAAAAAATAATGTTGGTTTTACTTCTTCAGTTGTTACTGGGTCAATAATAGATATTGGTCTTTGTAAATTTGGTGTATATTTAAATTCTTTAAACACTGTTTCATTTTCAGAATATAGTGTATCAAATTTAACAGGCATAGGTTTCTTGGAAATTTTTACTTTATCGTCTTGTAATATTCCCATATTAACAACAACTTTATTGTTTGCAAATGATAAAATAACTAATTGATTTCCTTCCTCTTTTGGATTATCAACAAAGAAAGTTTTTCTAGATGCATTTTCTCTTAATTCTTCTGCAAAATCTAATCTTTCGATTGTAAATTTTGGTGCACCCTTTAAAACTTCTTTTTTATTTGTTTTATTCACTTGATATATTACTGTATTAACATTTTTTGGATCTGTAATACTAAAATGCTTACCTTGTAAGCTTTCCATATACCATACACCCCTCTCCTATGAGCCCTAATCATAGTTAATCTTTTGTATATTATACTACACAATTATTATACTATCCCTATTATATTTTGTCAATGCTTTTACGTAAACTTTCATTGCTATATTCTTAAAACAATAAAGTAATCAAACTAAAATATATTAAACTGCACAATAAAGGCATGTCTTATATTGTGCATTATACTTTCCTAGGCTCAAAGTGTGAAACCTTGCTTAAATCCCTAAATAACTTAGTTTCCTTTTCATTCATATTCTTTGGCACCATAATTTTAACCTCTGCTACCAAATCACCTCTTCCGCCTTTACCATCTTTATATCCTTTTTGTGGAATTCTAATTAATTCCCCACTTTGTGTTCCCTTAGGAACAATAACCGTAACTTCCTCATCAATAGAGGATATATTAGCTTTAGTACCTAACGCTGCCTCCCAAGGGGTAATTAACAAATTTGAATATAAATCATATCCAATTAATTTAAATTTATTATCATCTTGTATATTTATTTTTATAAACAAATCACCATTTCTACCACCGTTTTCGCCTGTTTTTCCTTGTCCAATTAAGCGAATTTTTTCATGTTCTTGAATTCCTGCTGGTATTTTTACATTGAAATTTTTCATATTGCCGTTCACAGTTCTTAGGGAAATTTTTTTATCTAATCCGTAAAAAGCCTCATCTATTGATATGTTTATTTCTGTGTCTATATTTTCTCCTTTTTTAGGAGTCTTGTCTTTTTTTACACTAGAAGATTTTGCCTCCATTTTTTTATTTTCTAATGGTCCAAAAAAAATATTAAAGAAATCGCTAAATATTGAGGCTTTTGAGCGTGTACTTTCTTCGTATTTAACTTTTTTCTTTCCTACATAATTATTCCACATTCTATCATATTTTCTTTTAGAATTGTTTTCAGATAAAACTCTATATGCTTCATTTATATCTTTAAATCTTTCTTCTGCATTTTTATTTCCTACATTCACATCAGGGTGGAACTTTTTGGCTTGCTCTCTATATGCAACTCTTATTTGTTCAGTAGTTACTTTATTTGTTTCTAAACCTAATATTTTATAGTAATCTTTAAAAATCATTTAACATCCCCCTATGCCTGTTTCATTTTGAAGTATTATAACATATAAATTTTAATTTGTAATTACTTTTTGGCATATTTTTAACCATTTTTAATATATTTTTTTAACCATTTATAGCATTTTCTATTAACTCATCTAATAATTTTGCATAAGGTTTTCCACATTTTTCCCAAAGTTGTGGATACATACTAATTGTAGTGAAACCTGGCATTGTATTTATTTCATTTAAATATATTTTATTTGTATCTTTGTCAATAAAAAAATCTACTCTAGATAATCCCTTAGCATCAACTGCTTTATACGCTTTTTTAGCCATATTTCTTATTTCTTCTGCACATTTTTCATCGACTTTAGCTGGAATTTGAACCTTTGACTCTGAATTATTATATTTAGCATCAAAGCTATAAAAATTTTCTGCTGGTAAAATTTCACCAACACATGATGCATCAATTTCATCATTTCCAATAACTGCGCACTCAATTTCTCGTGCATTAATATTTTCTTCTATTAAAATCTTTTTATCAAATTGACTTGCAAATTCAATAGCCTTTTTTAATTCACTTGCACTTTTAGCTTTTGTTATTCCTACTGATGAGCCTGAATTTGATGGTTTGACAAATACTGGTAAACCCAATTTACTTATAACTTTTTTACATATTTCACCTAATTCTAAAACACTTTCATCAAAATCTTCAGATACATACACATATCCTGTTTTATTTTTCTTAACATAACAATAATTAGCTTGATTAATTTTAGCCTTTTCTAAAACTATTTTAGTATATACCTTATCCATACAAATACTAGAACCAAGCACTTTGCAACCAACATACGGAATCTTTAGTAATTCGAACAATCCTTGTATTGTCCCATCTTCACCATATAAACCGTGTAATACAGGGAAAATAACTTCCAAACCTTTTAATATTTTTATAGGATTTTCTATTTTTTCTAACTCTTTGGGTTGTTCTCCTATTTTCAATATTTCTATTTCACTTAGATTTTTGGTATATAAAAACCAATCACCATTTTCATTTATGTACATTGGTATAATTTCATATTTATTTTTATCCAAATTTTTTAATACAGAACTACCTGAAACAACTGAAACGTCATGTTCAGTAGACATACCTCCAAAAATTACGCCTAATTTAATTTTATCCATAATATTTAACCACATTCCTTTCTTGCTTTTAGTAAGATGATTATTTTTTTAATCCGTCAACAATATCCTTAAATTTCATTCCATTAGATGCTTTTATTAAAATAATATCATTTTCACGCATTATACTTTTAATTTTTTTAACAGCCTCATTATTATTTTGGCACACGTATACATTTGAATTTACTGTTTTAACAGTGTTAGCAATATTTTCTGCCATTTTACCAACAGTAATTAAAATATCTATTTTATTTTTCAATATTTCTTTTCCAACTTCAATATGTAATTTTTCTGAAAATTCACCTAATTCAAGCATATCACCTAAAACAGCAATTTTCCTTTGTGCCTTAGTTTTAGCTAAATATTCAATTCCAGCTTTCATAGAATCATAGTTTGCGTTATAACAGTCATTTATTACAACAATATTATTGGGTAAATTAATAAGTTCCATTCTATTTTTGCTTAATTCAAATTTTTGAATACCTTTACTAATTTTTTCCATTGGAATATTTAACACTTTTCCCACCATAATTGCACATAACGCATTATACACAAAATGAAGACCACCAACTGGAACATTAATATCTTTTACTACATTGCTTTCCTTTAATATTGCATTAAAATTGCTAGAATTTTCGTTTAGAACAATATCTCTAGCCACCACATCACTATTATTTTCTATACCATATGTACATATTTTTAAACTTTTTCTATCTTTCAGTTCACTTGACCAGTTATGTAATAAATCATTATCATTATTAATAATTAAAACCCCATCATCTTTTAATCCATCTAAAATTTCTAGTTTTGCTTTTAAAATATTTTCTCTAGACCCTAAATTCCCAATATGTGAAGTTCCAACATTTGTAATTACTGCAATATCAGGCTTAGCAATTTTAGAAAGAACGCTTATCTCTCCTAGATTATTCATACCCATTTCAACAACTAGAGCATTATGATCTTTTAACCCCAAAATTGTCATTGGAACACCTATATGATTATTTAAGTTTCCTTGTGTTTTTAGAACATTGTAAGAAGTTGAAACAACACTTGAAATAATATCTTTAGTACTAGTTTTTCCAACACTACCAGTTACTGCAATTACAGGTATGTCATATAAGTCTCTTTTATAACTTGCTATTTTTTGAAGAGCAACAATTGTATTTTCAACAATAATTACACATCTATCATTATATTTTTGTTTAACACTTTCATCAACTTCAATCCCTTGAACAAGGCAGACCTTAGCACCATTTTCAAAAGCTTGCACATATAAACTATTACCATCAAAATTTTCACCTTTTATTCCTACATACACATCATTTTCATTAATTGTTCTTGTATCTTTAGAAAAATTTTGGCAAGCAATTTCATCATCACCAAAGGCTAAAAAACCATCGCAAATTTTTACTATATCTTTAACTCTAATAATTTTATCACTCATTAAAATTTAATCCTCCTATTGATTAATATTCACAATTGCTATTCTATATCACTTATTTTAATAAATCAATCCCTATGTATAAATATGTAGAATTTGGGACATGTATCACTGGGCTGTAAAATACATGTTTGTGTGGGGGAAAAATATCTTTTTTTAGGTTAGCACCGAGAGAAAAAATTTGTTACTTTTGAAAAAGCAAACTCCTTCAAACGCGATGAGGTGCGTACTTGGTTGATTGGACTTGTTACGATAATAACTGGGGTTAAATGTTTTGGGGCTCAGGTCGGAGCTTTGCTTTTTCAAAAGTAAAAATTTCTTTCTCCGATTGAAGTGGGAGAATAAGATATTTTTTTATGTGTTTTTATTTTGTATTTTGCAGAAGAGTGATATGTGTCCCAAATTGTACACTATACTTTTCTGTTAGCAATTTCAATGGCTTTTTTTACAATATTACCACAATTTTGTGATGACACATTTTGCCATCCGCCGTCTTGTTTAACCTGTTCATATACTCCAAGTTCTTTTGCTATCTCTACTTTTAATTCTTCAGACATTAAATTATTATTTCTTCTAGACATAACAAATTCCTTTCCAAAGGCATACATTTATTTTAAAAAATATAATTTTCTAATTAACAGGCAATGTCATTTATGTGATGTTGCCTTAATACTTTCTTTTTTTAAATTATTAATTTTCTAATTATATACCTTTTTAAGTTTTAAACTAACATCCGGTAAACAAATTATTCTACCAGAATACTATTATTATTATCATTACAACATAATTTATCCATCCAAAACTTTCTAATGCATTTTAATTTTTCTATTCCATCTGCAAATTAACCTTCTACTTAACTAATATTTTCAAATTTTATTACTTTTTAACTACAAGATTTTCTTACTAATCAATTTTTACAATTTTAAATAAATTCTTAATAAAAAAATTTTATAATTTT